>DASVRL010000451.1:0-4998 GCA_036388635.1 Pyrinomonadaceae bacterium | reverse complement strand
ACAGTGATTTCCTTTCCTGAAGCCGATTTGTCTGAAACGTCTCCTTTAAGTATCTCTCTTACCCGGATAGTATATTCCGAGTAGATGCCGCGCTTGTCATTTGATAAATATGCTTTGCCGTCCAAGATTTTGCCGACGATAATCAAATCGCTCTCGGCTGTTGGAATATGAGGCGGCGGCGGGATTTCATCTATAACATCAACACCGCTATCATCAGGATGTGGATTTTTTAATACCAAGCCCTGATTATCATAGCGTTTATTTTTCAGCTTTCTCTCTTCGCGCTCTGTTGCATTAGCAGGTTCGGGCGCATCGTAATCCACAATCGGATATTTGCTCCACTCTTCAGAACCTTTCTTGTCCTGCTGCGGCGAAGTTTCCTGTTGACTGTGACTGTTTATAGTTCCGAGCGAAACAGCGATAGTTATCAAAGCAACCAACGCAACTAATCCCCAGATTATTCGATTATTTTTCATTTTGTTCCTTTCTTCTTAAAAAAGCGGTTTAAATTCTAATCAGAAAGGCTGTTCGGTCTGCTGCTTGTGGCTGTAGGCTAAACAACCGTGAATTGATGTCGGAGTATTGCCTTACCTTACGCCCGTTGACATTTCGTGTCAAGAAAATTTTCTAAACCGCGACGAGCGCCTGAAATGGCGCTGTTGTACAGGCAGCGGGAAAAGTTTAAGTTAATAAACAAAAGAGCCGGCGGTGACGGCTTGCCTTTTACTTTTCATTCTCCGCGGCTAAAATTTCCTGTATCTGACACGTATGCTTCACGATTTTACATTGGCGGAAAAGCGCGTTCGTTTGTGGCAGCGACCGGGCGAATCTTACGCACACGTTTTGATGAAAGCGCTCGGCTACGCGATGTTTGCCGGGAAATATCCGCAGCTGGAAATCGAGGTCAAAGTCGGGCTTCGCTACAAGCCCGATTTGATAGCCGCGGGCGAAAACGGCGATTTTGATTTCTGGGGCGAATGCGGCGCCAACAGCTTGCGCAAAACCGGCTGGATTCTGAAACACACGCGCACGAAAAAACTGGTTTTGTTCAAAATCGGCATCAGCGCCGAGCCGCTCGTCAAACAACTGCGCGCCGAAATTCCCGCCAAATATCGCGCCGCCGGAAAGCTCGTATTGATAAATTTTATTTCCGATATCGCGAATTTGACAGCCTCGAAACAAATTGAGAAAGTTTCAGCAGAGTGGTTCGATAAATTTGAAATATGACAGGTGAAAAAGCGAATTGGTTTTCATTCAGTCCGGCGAACGGTTTAGTTCTTACCTGTGCAAATTGCCGCAGCGACATTAATTTGCAAATGTCTTTTCTGGATCATCACCCGGGCGTTTGTCCGATATGCGATATAGAATGCGCATTTTTAGACTGGAAGGACAGGAAAATTCAAATCGTTCCGCAAAATTCGCCGCCGGTTTTGGCAAATACGATTCGATACCTGCAAATGAATTTCGGCGAGCTGGAATACGTTGAATTACTTGCCTGTCTGGATGAAATGGCAGATGCCATAAGATAAAAATGACAAAACCCGAAATAGAAATCCGCGAGATGGCGACGGTCGAAGAATTAACCGAATGCGTCTATCTGCAACGCGAAGTTTTCGCTTCGCCCGATCTGGAGATTTCGCCCGTGCGGCATCTGATTGTGAGCAGGCAGGCGGGCGGCTGGACGCTCGGCGCTTTGGCGGGCGGCAAGCTGGTCGGCTTTGTCCTGAGCGTTCCGATGTTTCGCGGCGCGAGCGGGCGCGCGTTTTATTCGCATATGACCGCCGTCCGGCAGGGATTTCAAAACTACGGAATCGGCGCGCAATTAAAATGGGCGCAGCGCGAGCGAGCGTTGCAGGAAGGCATAAATTACATCAAATGGACGTATCAGCCGCCGCAGGCGCGCAACGCTTTTTTCAATCTCGAACGGCTCGGCGTCACCGTCAAAACGTATATGCCGAATTTTTACGGCACGGATTATTCGACTTCCGCCGAGCAGAACGAAGTGATCGGGCTTGACAGCGACCGGCTTTTCGCCGAATGGCATCTGGATTCGCCGAAGGTCGTCGCTCTGTCAAAAGGCGAAAAATTTGTCGAAACGGGAAAAGTCGCGCTGACCATAGAAATCCCGAACGATTGGAACAATCTGGTCGCCGCCGTTCCCGAAAAAGCCATCGCCGAACAGACGAGAATCAAAGAAGAATTTCAAAGGGCTTTTGCCGAAGGCTTGATTTGCAAAGGCTTTGAGAGAAGCGAAACGAATCCGAGATATTTACTTTACAAAGAATAAATTAGCCGCAAAGAAACGATGAATTAGGAACGCGCGAACGACGAATTGCATCTTTTGTGTTGCGCGTTCGCGCGTTCCGCATTCCGCGTTTTTATTGTATATGTCCATTTTCGACATCAATCCCGACATTCGCCGCGCCGAGACGCTTTCGTCAGAATTCTACACGGACGAGCGGTATTTCCACGAATCGAAAGAAAAAATCTTTGCGCGCACCTGGCAGCTCGTCGGAACGACGGACGAAATAAACAATCTGAAGCCGCACACGCTGCTGGAAAATTTTCTCGACGAGCCGATTTTGATTTCGCGCGTCAACGGCGGTTTTCATTGTCTCTCAAACGTCTGCACGCATCGCGGAAAAATTTTAATCGAAAAAGATTGCCGGGCGAATCTGATTCGCTGCGGCTATCACGGCAGGCGATTCGCGCCGGACGGAAAATTTCTTTCGATGCCGGAATTCGAAACGGTCGAAAATTTTCCGTCTGAAAAAGACGATCTGCCCCGGGTTCCGTTCGGCGTCTGGGAAAAATTTTTGTTTGCGGCGGTCGATCCGGTTGCGCCGCTGGCGGATTTTCTGGCGGAAATGCGGGAAAAAATTCAGCCGTTAAAGCTCGAAAACCTGCGTTTCGCCGCCGCGCGCGATTATCGAGTCAAAGCTCACTGGACTTTGTATTGCGAAAATTATCTGGAAGGCTTTCACCTTCCGTTCGTCCACCAGTCTTTAAACGAAGCGCTCGATTTCGGCAGCTACGCGACGGAAACTTTCCGTTTTTCGAGCTTGCAGACGGGTTTTGCCAAAACGCAAGAAAACATTTTTGATTTTCCGGAGTCAAACGGGAAAATCGCGGCGTTTTACTTTTTCATTTTCCCGAATCTGATGTTTAACTTTTATCCGTGGGGCGTGTCGATAAATGTCGTCAAACCCGTAAAACCCGATTTGACGATTGTTTCATATCTGACTTTCGTTTCCGACGAATCGAAGCTGGAAAAAGGCGCGGGCGCGGATTTGAATCGCGTCGAACTGGAAGACCAGGCGGTGGTCGAATCGGTGCAGAAGGGAATTCGCTCGAGGTTTTATTCGAAAGGCAGATATTCGCCGTCGCGCGAGCAGGGAACGCATCATTTTCATCGTTTGATTGCGGAATTTATGCGGTAAAATATTTTTATGAATTTGTTTGACCTGGCAGAAAACAACATCGAAAGCGAAATCGAAACTCTGCGCGCCGAAATCAACCGGCATAACGAGCTTTACTATCAGAAAGCCGCGCCGGAAATCGCCGACGCGGAATTCGACGCGCTTCTAGCGAAACTCAAAACTCTGGAAGAAGAAAATCCCGAATTCATCACGCCCGACAGCCCGACGCGCCGCGTCGGCGGGCGCGCCGAAGGCTTTAAGCCTTTCGTGCATCGAGTGCCTTTGATGTCGCTGGATAATTCTTATGATTTGGAAGATTTAAAGGCGTTTGACGAGCGAATCCGGCGGCTGGCTGACGGGCGCGATTTCGATTACGTCGCGGAATTGAAAATCGACGGGCTTTCGGTCGCGCTGCATTATGAAAACGGCGTTCTCGCAGCGGGCGCCACGCGCGGCGACGGCACGGTCGGCGACGACGTCTACAGCAACGTCAAAACGATTCGCACGGTTCCTCTGCGGCTGAAAGGCGATTTTCCCGACAAAGTTGAAATTCGCGGCGAGGTTTTTCTGGCGCGCTCGGTGTTCGAGAAAATCAACGCCGAGCTGGAAATGCAGGGCGAGAAAACTTTCGCCAACCCGCGCAACTGCGCCGCCGGAACGCTCAGGCAACTGGACGCTTCGATTGTCGCCGCGCGGCGTCTGGATATGTTTCCGTACGACGTTTTGAGCGGAAATCAAAAAATGTTTGCTTCGCACTGGGAGATTTTCGAATGGCTCGAAGCGAAAGGCTTCAACGTCAACCCGAATCGCGCGCTCTGCAAAAATTTCGATGAGCTGGTCGAATTTATCAATTCGATGCAGGCAAAACGCGATTCGCTTGATTACGATATCGACGGCGTGGTCGTCAAAGTCAATCAGACGCGTTTGCAGCAGGAATTCGGCGCGACGACGAAAGCGCCGCGCTGGGCAATCGCGTATAAATATCCGGCGATGCAGGCGACGACGCGGCTCGAAAAGATTGAAATTCAGGTCGGCAGAACCGGTGCTTTAACGCCCGTCGCTTATTTGACGCCGGTGCAGCTTGCCGGAACCGTAGTCGAGCGCGCCTCACTGCATAACGAGGATGAAATCAAAAGATTGAACCTTAAAATTAACGACTGGGTTTTGATTGAAAAGTCCGGCGAAATCATTCCGCAGATTTTGCAGGTTATCGAATCGAAACGAACCGGCGTAGAAAAGGATTACGAGTTTCCGAAAAATTGTCCTATCTGCGGCAGAGAGGCGGTTCGTCCCGAAGGCGAAGTCGTTACGCGCTGCACGAATCCCGATTGCCCCGCCAAAGTCAAAGCGAGGATTTTGTATTTCGCCTCGCGCAAGGCAATGGACATCGAAGGCTTGGGCGACATTTTGGTTAAAAAGCTGGTCGATTTGGAAATTGTCAAAAACGTGGCGGACTTATACGATTTAAAGCTCGACCAAATCGCCGAACTCGAAAGAATGGCGGAAAAGAGCGCGACGAATTTGATCAATCAAATCGAAGCCTCGAAAACGCGCGGTTTGCAGCGCCTTTTATACGGCA
>DASVRL010000450.1:0-8324 GCA_036388635.1 Pyrinomonadaceae bacterium | reverse complement strand
CTGCACCAATGCGCGAGACGTTCTGATTAATTTATTGATCGTCTCAATCATATGAACCGGAATGCGAATCGTGCGCGCCTGGTCGGCAATCGCGCGCGTAATCGCCTGACGAATCCACCACGTCGCGTAAGTCGAAAATTTATAGCCGCGCCGCCACTCGAATTTATCGACGGCTTTCATCAAGCCGATGTTGCCTTCCTGAATCAAATCCAGAAATTGCAGCCCGCGATTCGTGTATTTTTTCGCAATCGAAACGACCAGACGCAGGTTGGCTTCGACCAATTCGCGCTTCGCCTGATTCGTCTGCGATTCGCCGATTAAAATCGCCTGCAAAGAGCGTTTCACTTCGACCGGCGAAATGTGATATTTGCTCTCGAGTTCCAGCAATTTGGCGCGCGCGTCCGTTATCTTCTGCGTCAACTGCTTTTTATCGGCGGGCGAAACTTTTCCTTCCAGCTTGTCTTCCGATTTCGCGATTTCGCGCTCGGCTTTTCTGATTTCGTCGGCGACTTTTTGAATCGCTTTAATCAGGCGCTGTTTGGCGCGTTCGGTCAAATTCAGGTTTTTAACTTCCTGCGCGATTTCCAGCCGCAGGCGCGCCACCTGCCGGCGCAGATGAATCAATTTTTTGGTCTGCTTGCCTTTCGCTTTTTTCTGCTCTTCGCGAAATTGACCTAAAACTCCGAGAGCTTCCTCGTAATTGACGCGGACGTTTTCGATGCCTTCAATCGTCCAGCGCAGATACTCGTCCGCCTTGTCTTCCTCGCCGGTCAATTCGGCTTGTTCGGAAAACGTGACTATTTCGCGAATGCTGAGTCTGCCGCGTCCGAGCTCGGCGCCGAGATGCACCAATTGCTCGACGGCAATCGGCGAGCGCGAAATCGCTTTCTGCGTTTTGATTTGTCCGCGCTCGATGCGTTTGGCAATGGTGACTTCGCCTTCGCGCGTCAGCAGCGGCACCACGCCCATTTCGCGCAGGTAAAGGCGAACCGGGTCGTTGGTTTTGTCGAGCGTTCCCGCCGAAAGGTCTAAATCGAGGTCTTCTTCGTCTAAACCGTCAACGTCGTCGATTGCCAGACTCGCCGCTTGTTCGAGCAGAGCCGAATCGGAATCGGAAATCGAGATTCCCGTCCCTTCGAGCTTTTGCAAAACGTCCTCGATGTCTTCGGGCGAAACCATCGAATCGGGCATTTCACGATTCAAATCATCGTAGCTTAAAAAGTTTTTCTTATCTCTGCCGAGTTCCAGCAGCCTGTCCATTAAATCGTCTTTTTCGTCGTATTCGTTCATTTTGTTTAATAAAAATTTGTAATAAGAGCTTGGATTAACAATCAACCGAATTCGTTGTTTGCTAATTCGAGCTTTGCCGCAAAGGAAAGAAACGATGAATTATGAATGATGAACGCAAAATTCGTCCTTCACGCATTCGGCGTTTCTCATTTGTCGTTTCTTCTTAGCAGCGGTTAATTTTCCGCGTCAAGCATATGCGCCTTCTCCATCTCGTATTTCATCCGCGCCCACTCGATTTGCTCGCCGACCAATCGGTCGCGCAATTCGAAATCGCCCGTTTGTTCGGCGTTGACCAGCTCCTGGCTTATCTCTAAAATCCGATTTGCGATAGCCATACCTCTTAAGGTAAACACGCATTTTTCGGCTTCGGCTAAAATCTCGTCAATCGCCTCGTCAGGCTCGCGCGGCGGCTCCGACATTAAAAGGAGCGGCAAAACTTCTTCGACCTGTAAATCATCGGAAACCAGATTTTCTAAGTTTTCCGCCGTAAATTGTTTGCCGTCCCGCTGGATTGTCAAAAGAGCGCGAAATACGGAAGCGGTCGCCAGCGCTTCAAAATCCGTCTCTTCGAGCTGCGGCAGAATGATTTCGCGCAGCTCACCGTCGTGAATAATAAATTCCAGAAGACGCTGTTCGGCAACCGTCAGGCGAGCCTGCATCGTGCGCGAGACGGTTTTGCGAATCGTGCCCGCGTCGACGTGCGCGCCGAGCTTGACCGTCTTCCACAAATCGCGTTTCAAAACCGCGTCTTCGACCCGCAGATAATTCATTGCCTGGTCGAAAGATTCGCGTTTCTGAATCGAATTGCGTACAGCCGAAATTACGGGCAGCACGTCCTCGATTGCGTCGGCTTTTTGCTTCGGCAATGCGAGATTGCGCTCCCGCGTCGCATTTTCCAGAACGAATTGGAGATAGGGGAAAGCGTTGCCTCTTTGAATATTATATGCTTCGACGTCGTTTGCGCGGATAAAATCGTCGGGGTCTTGCCCGTTTGGTAAAACTAAAACTTTAATCTCGAAGTCTTCCGCCAACAGAGTTTCGATAGCACGTCTCGCCGCTTTCACGCCAGCACTATCTCCATCATAGTTCACAACTATTTTACGCGCAAACCTGCCCAGAAGTTTCGCTTGTTGCGCGGTAAAAGCCGTGCCGAGACTGGCGACCGCGTTATGCACGCCGGCTTGATAAAGCGCGATTAAATCCAGATAGCCTTCGACCAGAATCGCAAACTTTTTGCGCCGGATGTCTTCCTTGTCCTGAAAAAGCCCGTAGAGATGCTCGCCTTTGATGTAAGCCGGCGTTTCGGGCGAGTTGAGATATTTCGGCTCGCCTTTATCGAGAATTCTCGCGCCGAACGCAATCGCTTTGCCGTTAACGTCGAGAACCGGAAACATCACGCGCCCGCGAAAACGGTCGTAGACGCGTTTTTTTTCTTCGTTGATGCTGACCAGACCGCTCTGCTCGATTAATTTTTCGCCGGCGCCCTTCGATTTCAGGTGCGACATCAGCGCATCCCAGCTGTCGGGCGCGTAGCCGATGCGAAAAATTTTCCGGGTTTCTTCCGAGATGCCGCGTTTTTCCAGATATTCGCGCGCTTGTTTCCCGATTGATTCCTGCAGATGATTTTCCCAGAATTCGAGCGCGAATTGATTCAGCTCGATAACGGCGTCGGCGATTTTCTTTTCGGCTTCCTTTTTCTTTTTAACGTGCTCGAATTTTTTATCGTCGATTGGTTCTGGCAAGGGAACGCCCGAAACTTCCGCCACTTTTTTTATCGCTTCGGGAAACGTGAGACCCTCGAGCTCCATTAAAAAACTAAAGGCATTGCCGCCTTTGCCGCAGCCGAAACATTTGTAAAAACCCTTCGCCGGATTCACCGAAAACGAAGGCGTCTTTTCCTGGTGAAAAGGGCAGCAGCCCATCCAGTTCGCGCCTTTTTTCTTGAGCGGCGCGTAGGGTTCGATAATCCGCACGAGGTCGGCGCGCTGGCGTAGTTCGTCGATGAAAGATTCTTCAAAACGCATTTAATTTCGTTTTTTCCGCGGTACAATCCAGAGTTCGATGTAAGAATAATCAGTTTTCTTTACGAAAAAGAATCTAAGCTGATTTGGCAAAATTTTATATTTGTCGGCAAGTTTTGTCGATACACCGCTTTTTTGCTTCTGAAATTCTTTTGGCGATTTGGCGAAAATAACGATGTGACCGCGAATCACCGCATTGGCTTTCAAATAGTCTGAATAAATTTTCAATTGCAGACTGTCCGGGCAAGGACTGTTTGCCTCGGCGGTCGAATTAAAAACAAAAGGTTTCCTGTTTTCGGAGATGGTGAAATCCGGTTTTATTTCAACATACGCCGGTTTTTCCGCGCCGGGCGGCGCCAGCCAGAACTGCGTGAAAATCCCTTCGCTGTCGCCCTCGGCTCTGACGACCACCAGTCGCGAGTCGTCAAATCTACGCGATTCGACATTATTATATATCCACCATTCATGTTGAAGAAAATTGGTTTTATCTCGTTCCCCCTGAATGATAGCGTATCCGACCGCGCCCGGATTTTTTTTAATGGCGTAGAAAAAATTGTCGATTCTCGCTAAAATGTCATCGCAGTTCAGTTCGCCGAACGAGTCGAAAACCTCGGTCTTCTGCGCGAAGCAAAGCTGAAACGAAACTAATAAAATCAGCGCAGCGAGAAAGAATTTCGGCGTTTTCATAGATTCTCCGGCAGCGGTTTTGTCTCAGACGCATTATAACGCAAACCGGAATTTTAAATTAATAATTTACGTTTTTCGCCAAAACTTTATCTTCGGGGAAAAACACTTTTTTCACGGCGCGAATCGTGTTCGAGTGAATCTCGACCGTGTCGTTTATATCCAGAGCGTAGCCGCCGCTCATCGTCGTCACGATGGGCACTTCGCGCTCGGCGGCAAAACGTAAAACCATCTCGTCGCGCCGGCGCAAGCCTTCTTTGGTCAATTTCAAACGTCCGAGCTTGTCTTTTTCAAACGGGTCGGCGCCGCCGAGATAGAAAACGATGTCGGGATTGTGCAGAAAAATGCGCGGCAGGGCTTCCGACAAAATTTCGAGAAATTCCCGGTCGCCCGCGCCGTCAGAAAGCTCGAAGTCGAGCGTCGATTGCTCTTTGTGAAGCGGATAATTTTTCGCGCCGTGCATCGAAAAAGTGAAAACGCTTTTGTCCGTCTGAAAGATAAACGCCGTTCCGTTGCCCTGATGAACGTCGCAGTCAACGATTAAAAACTTTGCCGCCAAATTTTCTTTTTGTAAAACTCTGATGGCGACGGCGACGTCGTTTAAAACGCAGAAACCCTCGCCTCTATCGGGAAAAGCGTGATGCGTTCCGCCGGCGAGATTTGACGCAACGCCGTTTGAAAGAGCGTGACGCGCGGCGCTGATGGTGCCGGAACAAGCCAGAAAAGAACGGCGCACGAGCGATTTTGACCACGGCAAGCCGAGCCTGCGGATTTCCTTTGCCGTCAATTCGCCGTTAATCAAACGCGTCACGTAATCCTCGGTGTGAACGAGCAGAACGTCTTCAACGCGGGCGGGCGTCGGCTCGCTGATTTCCTCTTTTTGCAGAGTTCCCTCGGCGAGCAGCCGGTCTCTGACCAATTCAAATTTTTTAATCGGGAAAACGTGATTTTCGCCGATGTCGGCGTAATAATACGGCGAATAGAAAATCCGGTAAGCGTGCATTAAGAAATTTTAACGCGAAGCCGCAGAGACACAAAGACGCAAGGAAAAAATAATTTCCTTATCCGGTCGCAAATTGAAAATTGAAAATTGAAACTCGTTTTAGGGAAGGTGGTGCGGCTCGTGTTCGGGAAACACGAGCCGCGAAATTGGCGGAAGGGACAAACTGTTGGCAGCGCGGAGCAGATAGGCAAAAGGCAGTTGTTTTACGGGCAGGTAGTGTGCTGACGAATTAAACACTCCGCGAGTTTAATTCGCCGGCACGAGAACTTTTTCATTCGGGCGACTCATTCCCAGACGGCGCGCCTCGCGCTCAATCATGGTTTTGTCGGTCTTGATCTGTTGAATCTCGTCTTGCAGCGCCGAGTTTTCGGTTGTCAATTGGTTAACTTCTGTATTCAGAATCTGATGCTGGTTGATTTCCGCGCTCAATTCGCTGTAGGCGCGCAGGTTTACGGTTAAACAAATCATCGAACTCAAGGCGACAACCACGGCAAAGCCGAGCCACGAATTTGCCTTCTCACGTTTGACGGATTGTGGACGCATCCGCGTGCGCGCGTTTTTTGATGGAATAAACACTGCGTTCGAATTATCCCAATAAGTAGTTGCGACCTTGCTCAAGCAGCACCTCCAAATCATTCTGAGTATCAGCTTCGGCGTAGATACGGACGAGCGGTTCGGTTCCCGAAGGACGCATCAGCATCCAGCTTCCGTCGGCGAAGATAAATTTCACGCCGTCCATCCGGTTTATCTTTTCAATTTGGCGATTGCCGATTTCGGTCGGCTCCTGCGCCAGTTTTTCCTTCAGCTTCTGGGCGATTTCGGGAGTTAATTTCACTCCGATTCTGCCCGCTTCAAGCCGTCCGACTCTTTCAAATATTTCGTTTAACTGCGCGGTTAAACTTTTCTGTCTGACCGTTACCGCTTCGACCGCTAAAAGACAGGCTAGAATTCCGTCTTTTTCAGGGTAATGCCCGCGGATTGAAAGACCGGCGGATTCTTCACCGCCCAAAATAATCTCGTCTCTGTTTATCAATTCGCCGATGAATTTAAAGCCGACCGGCGTTTCGTAGACTTTCAAATTTCGGCTGGCGGCGACTCTGTCAACCAGGTGCGATGTGGCGACGCTGCGGGCGATGCCGAGATTCCAGCCGCGTGATTCCGCCAGATAATCGAATAAAATTGCAATGAGCTGGTTCGGCTCGATAAATGTGCCGTCCGAGTCCAGCACGCCGAATCTGTCACCATCCCCGTCGGTTGCTACTCCGAGCAGGCAACCGTTTTTCAAAACCGTCTCGCGAAGCTCGTCCAGATGACTCGCGCCCGGTTCAGGCGAGCGCCCGCCGAATGTCACGTCGCGCCAATCGTGAATCGTTTCGACCTCTAAACCGCTGTCGCGCAAAATCTTATCCAGATAACCGCGACCCGTTCCCCAGAGCGCGTCGTAAGCAAATTTGCCTTTGCCTTCGGCGATCAGGTCGAAGCGAATTTTTGTTTTCAAATCGTCCAGATAAGCCGGACGCGCATCGTATCTTTCAATCGTTCCGCCGTCTGAGTCGGCGGCTTGCGGCGTGTTTTGGATAATTTCTTCAATCCGCTTGGTAATCTCCGGCAGAGCCGGCGCGCCGTCGGCGGTCGAAAACTTGATGCCCTGATATTCCGGCGGATTATGCGAAGCCGTAAAATTTATTCCGCCTGCCGCTTTTTCCCGGCGAATCGCGTAGGAGATGGTCGGCGTCGGCGTCGGATTTTCACAGAGCAGAACTCGAAAACCTTTTTGCCTGGCAATCTCGGCGGCGATGGCGGTAAATTTTTCGCCCATAAAGCGTGAATCGTGTCCGACAATTAATGTCCGCTGCGCCTCGCCGAAACTTTCTTTCAAATACTGGCAGATTGCTTCCGTTACTTTCCTGACATTTGCAAAGGTGAATTCATCGGCTATAATAGCTCTCCAACCGGATGTCCCGAAGCGAATGGTCATAATTTTACTTGCGAAAGTATTTCTGCTGCTTCCCTTTTAGTTCACCGCTTTGTACTGCTATTTTAGTGGACTGCTTGAAACTTGGAATTTTTAATAGTTTTACCTTGAAGGTGAAACAAAATTTAGCATAATGGAAAACTCTTTGTAAAGAAATTTCTTGAAAGATTAAGCTGTTTGTTTTCAAGAGTTTGCTGAAAACTCTTCAAGTAGATGTTAAGCTGGCTGCTTAAAGATGAACAAAAGGTGAACGGAAATCCGCAAATAATGCAAACCTCGTATTTACTTAGATAATACGATAAATATTTAAATAATAATTTTCCACATCTGTGGAAAATTAAGCAAGAGTTTAAATCGAAATCGACTTTTGCGTAGAAAGTGGCGATGAGCAGGACATCTTTTTTGTGTCAAAAAGCTCAAAATGAGGCATTAATAGAGAATGTGTATCAACTTGCCACAATTTCTGCGCGCGCGGCTTAATCCTAAAAAGCTCGTAAACGCTTAAAACAAACGGGTTATTTTGAATACTCCAGTGGCATAATTATTGCTAACTATTTTAAATAGTTAAGGTGTTCTACTTCGCTCATTCATAATAACTTAATTAAGTGGAATTTAGTTTGATTAGGCAAAACAGGCATTGTTGTATATAAGCGCGAGTGAAATCGAACATTAAATAAATTTTTATACAGAGGCTTTCTTCCGGAGAAAAGATAATATGAGACCTATTAAACACGTCGAAAAAGGATTAACCGTCGTCGCCGGCGGAATTTTTAATGCTATTCGCGCCATCAATCAATATAAACCGAATCCGTCATTTACACCGAAATGGTCGGACAAACCGATGCTGAAATCGTGGCAAAAATCAAAACCGACGCTCGGTTTTCCGCGCACGACCGACAGCTTGTGCCCGAACTGTGTCATTGAGGCACGCGAACAGATTTTAAGCGGTGACCGCGAAGTGGCAACGCTCATTAACGAAAAGGTCGGCGAAATCAAAGCGCAGATTATCGAACGCGACGGTCAAATCTGGATGATTAAAGATTGCCCGGAACACGGGCACTTTGAAGATTTGATGGCGATTGATTCGGCGTTTTTGAAACATATCGAAGATTTGTTTCCCGGTCGCGACATTCAATCGCACAACGACGAAAAACTTCACAATCATGGAACGTCTTCAATTAAATACGGGCGCGGAGCGGTTTTAACCGTCGATTTGACGAATCGCTGCAATATGATGTGCGACCCGTGTTTTATGGACGCCAATCAAGTAGGATTCGTTCACGAGCTTTCGATGGAAGACGTCAAAGAGATTCTCGATAACGCGATTTCCATCAAACCGCGCCGTCAAATG
>DASVRL010000449.1:0-12389 GCA_036388635.1 Pyrinomonadaceae bacterium | reverse complement strand
TGACGGATTCGCGGCTGAAAACTTTGTCGAAAAAAAGTTGGAACGCGGCGGGATATTTTTGAATTACAGACCAGAAACGAGACGAGTATCGCCAAACGAAAAATCCAATAATAAAAATACTGCCGATTGAATAAATCCCGATAAACAGCGAAATCCAGGCTAGCCAGGGCAGGCTGGCAACTTCACGCCCGCGCAAGCGATTGTAAAGATACAGGAAAATTTGTTTCGGCTGCCGGTGGAGATTAACCACGCCCAGTAAATCCGAAAGTATCCAGTAGCCGTCAAATTTAAAAAACGGATTCAGATTTAAAAGGCAATTGCCGAAAATCATCAGAGCGGCAATTTCAAAAGCGGCGGTTTCCAGAAAAATGCCGAGCAAGGTATAAACGGCTGCCGCGATCAATTGAAAATAAATTCCGCCGAGTCCGACAATCGCCCGCTGCCCCGATTTGAGCTTCCAGGAAGTTGTCACATCGCTGTAAAGAGCTGGAAAGATTAAGTATAAAGTGAAACCTATTCCGCTCGGAGCGGCTCCGTACCTGACGCTGGCGGCGGCGTGACCGAATTCGTGGACGACAATCGATAACAAAAATAACAAATAGCCGATCCAAAATGTCTCCGGATTCCGAAGCGAAGAAAATAAATCGGCGAAAGCGCCGATCTGAATATTCAAAAAAATCGAGGTAAATATCAATGCACAGGCGGGCAGAACAATAAACGGATGAAACATTAAGGAAAACGGGCGCGCGATTTTTTCGACCAACGAGCCTGGGATTATTTCCCAAAGAAACCAAAAACCCGTCCGCCGATGGCTTTGATTTTCATCAAGTTCATTTATTTTTTTAGTCAGGCTTTCATAACTGCTGTTAACTTTTTCAACCGAAACATTAAGAGTTTCGGCTATTTGTTCGGGTCTGATGCCTTTATTAAAACTTGCCAGCAAAAAATATGAAGTCGGAGAAACTTTCAGATGTTTTCCGGTTTTAGTAACTATCAAATAGGACAATTGCTTTTCGGCGGAATCAATAATATTTGATTCTAAAAAATCAGTTTTCAAGATTAGTTCTTTATTTGGAAACGTATTTTCCATATTTATTTATTGCCTATCAGGTTATTCCAGGCGGCACCGGCTTTACAAACATACATCGCTGTAATCGTCTGACTTTTATAAGGCTCGCCAAGTCTCGGCTTAATAAAATTAACCGGCTCCCAACCGGCTGAAATCGATTGCTTCAAATAGTTTATGCCTGAAACTACCTGCTCGCGCGCCGCTGCGGCTTGAGCCCGACAATTTGCCAGGGCGAGAAGCGCTAAAGACGTATTCAATTGGTCGCTTTTTTCAGCTCCCCAACCGCCGTCGGCGTTTTGAGTTTTAATTAAAAACTGTTCCGCAGAGGCTAAAACAGCCGAATCGGGAACGATTTCAGCAATTAATCTGGTGCAAACAAAAGTTCCGTAAAATGCCTGATAATACCAGCGACTGTCCCAGCTTCCGTCGGCATTTTGCACGGATTCAAGGTAACTCGCGGCATTTTTGATGACGCGGCTAAATCTATTCGGGTCATAAATAACCAATCCGTAAAATAAATTTGCCACCACTTCCGTATCCGGTCCGACGCCCCATTTCGTTTCATTGTATCGTTGCTGCGTCTCTTGTATTTCATCGCGATTGCTCTTCGGAACAATCCACGTTTCGACTGCGCCGTTCTCCAGCAGATTGTTTTGCAGCAGCGTCTTGAGCGGTTTTTCACAATAAGTTAAGGCTAATTCCTTGCGGTCAGCCAAAACAAAAGATTGCAGAAATTGCCCCAAATCATCGGCATCCGCCGCGATTTCAAAAACATCCGGAAAATACGCCCAGCCGCCGACTTTATCCAATCGTCGTTTTTGCAATAGATAGTCGATTTCGTATTCAATTATCGGTTCGAGATTTACATTCAACTTTTCTTGAATATCGCAAAAAGTTTCTAAAATGAGCGCCCGTTGAAAAACATCTCCATAATAATATTGCGAGTTGCCGGTTGCCGAAAAGCCGTCTCTCGCTGCCAGATTCATAATATGACGCGCTTCGCCAAAGCCTTTGCGCCATTGCTCAATCACAAAATCCAGGGCTGGATAAGCAATCAGCTCGAAATCATTCGACGGCGGCGGAAGTTTTAAATCGACTTTCGGCTGAACCTGAACGCGCTTGATATTTTGTTGAATAATCGATTCGAAATCTTCAGCCAGCGATTCCAATTTTGCTTTCGTCGCCAAAACAAGATAGCGCCAATCGGTTTTCTCTCCTTCAATCTCTTCGAGCAGTTTCAGAGACTTTTCGACCGCCTCCAGCCCGATGGTCAGAGTATATTGGGCGTGTCCTTTGTAATAAAGCAGCTTGGCGACGCTCTGGGTAAAATTTTCGCTGTTATCCTGACTAAAAAGCGGCTTTTCCTTAAAAATGCGAGCGAGTAAAATCGACGGCGCCGAATCTTTTAAGTCTTGTTTCCAATCAATCAAATCGTCCAGAATCTGACACGAGATATTGAAATTATTGATTGCTTCAATCAACGGATGATAAACTTTCTCATTTCCGCTCAATTCCACTAAACCGGCAATAACGGCGCGCGAAATTCCGTTTTTCCCGACTGCAATTTTTAAACCCGTTTCTTCCGTAAACTCCGCCCAGCTCTTTTTTCCTTCGCGGAAACTTTCTTCTTCGGCGCAAGCGGCGATATGCTCTTTGTAAAAATCATC
This sequence comes from Pyrinomonadaceae bacterium, assembly GCA_036388635.1. Lineage (GTDB taxonomy): Bacteria > Acidobacteriota > Blastocatellia > Pyrinomonadales > Pyrinomonadaceae > JALZHR01. The sequence continues at coordinate 9,653 of DASVRL010000449.1, read as the reverse complement.
GAGTCTTTCCCAGAATAAAGATTCCGGCTGAAACAAGCGGTTCAAAATTTTTTGAGATTCCCACTGGATCACTAACGGGCTAAAGAGCTTTCGGCTATTCTTTTCCAGGATTTCATTATCTAAAAAGTCGTCATACAAAAATATCGAAGTAGCGAACAAACGACCGGCGATTGATAATCGATGCAGCTCGTCGGCGCTGATATTAGAAAATAAAGATTGAAATAAATAAGGATAACAATCATAGATGGTTTCACTTTGCCCCTTGAAATCCGCCCGTAAAGAGATTAGATTGCCCCAATTATTTTGTAATTCGTCAATGCTGGCTTTGACGCCGCCGCCGAGGCTCGTCACTTTTTTAAAAAATTCGCTATGAGTCATTGTTTGGTCGTTTCCCTTCAATAAATAAACCGGCAGTTTCGGAATCTCCTGATAATCTAACCACCTCCGGCAGAAGAATAAGCAGCATTTGACGCAATTAACGAAATCGCCAAAATCTTGAAATAAGTGCAATTAAAAAAAGGGTTAGGGTAAGAGCGGCGGAAATTAAACAATACTGACAAAAGGCTTCGATCACAAAAGCCTGAAGATAAACCAACCAGACGGTAAACGCCGTCATCAAAACTACTTGGACGCCTAAAAAAAACCAGGCTTGAGCTTTTCCGAAAACCGTCAAAAGCGCCAAAATAAAGATAATTAAATACGCGGCTCCGCCGAAAACCTCCAACGGAAAGCCGGCGATTTTTGAATACGAACTACTTAGAACGGATTCACAACCGGAGATTATGCTGCACGGAACTACTTCATTTTTGACGCGATATACCGACAGAAAAGCGACGTCAATAATTCCAAAAATAGAAATCAGAGCTGCGCTCAGAGCATACTTGTACGAAACAGCCGGCTTTTCCGCCATATTTTTATTTAATGCTTTTCCATTATCCGGTGAGTATTTTAAAATTTAAAGAGAGAGATAATCTTTAAAAACAACAAAATGATTACCTCTCTTTTTTAAAGAAGTCTAATTCATAAATCAATACTGAATCACAACCTCGATTTATTGTTCTTGAATCTTAGCATCCCCAAGGAGCGGCTTCATCTGCTTCACAGCCGGACATTTCGAGACGGTTTTCCAATTCCTGAACATCCAAATCTTCAATATCCAAAATTTCAATTTTTTCTAACATAGTAATCTCCTTAATAAATAGACGGGGAAGGAAGAAACGATTGGGCGGGGCAACATTAAATATGCGCCTTAGTCGATTCTCACGTTATAGATAAGCTTCAACAGTGTTTACGTTAGGATATATACTGCGAGATTACATCTGTTGTCCTAAACATAGTCGGAAGCGCTGGAAACAATCGAGCCTTGATAACTTGTCTTTAACAGCTTCGGAACTTTTTCATTTGTCAGACTGACCGAAAAAACTCCGCGCCGATAAACATAGGCTATAGTTTTTTCTTTAAGTTGTTGAAAAAAATGCACGTATAATGAAGATAGGAGCATTATACATATCCAGAGCTCTTTTGTTTTGAGTAAAACTTTCTTGCTCTGGAATTCTATTTGAGTAAGGTAATATTGTCAAATTATTTTTAAAGAGTTTGTAATTTTATTTTATCTGAATCGGAAACGGCACAAAGCACAAAATAAAAATCAGCAAAACCAGCCAGGCGACGATTTTTCGCTTGAAATCGAGCGGCGTATTATCGAGCGGTTCAGGATGCCGGATGCGCATCATTACGCCGAGCAGAACGGCAAACAGAAAACCGCTCGGACTGTTGTAAAAATAAAATCCGGCAATCGAAAGCAAAGTCATCATCGCGAAAGCGAATCTGCCCGTCCAGTAATGAATTCTTTCGCCGAAAACGGCATAAATCGCGTGCCCGCCGTCGAGCTGTCCCGACGGAATCAGATTTAACGCCGTGACCAGAAGCCCAAGCCACGCCGCGAAATAAAACGGGTTCGCCCGCGTCGCCAGACTCAAATCCACATTGGAAATCCAAGCCAGAAACTGCATCATTAAAGGGTCGGAAAAGACAAATCCAAGACTCAAGTCACCGGGCACATTCGGCGACGGCGGCGGCGCATACCGCCACGTCAAAAAGCCGACAATCGCCACCGGAATCAGCGCGATAAACCCGGCAATCGGACCGGCGACGCCGATGTCGAAAGTGGCGCGGCGCGAAGGCATCGGCGACAAGATTTTGATAAAGGCGCCGAGCGTTCCGGCAGGTCCGATCATCGGCGGCGTCGGAATAAAATACGGCAGAGTCGCATCGACGCCGTAAATCCGGCAGGCGATATAATGCCCGCTTTCGTGCGCCGTTAAAATAAAAAGCAGCGACGCGGAAAAACTCAAACCGTGTGTTAAAAGCAACGGGTTTGTCGCCAGTTCCTGAAGCGTCTCGACGATCAGCTTGAAATAATTCAGCGGCAGAGTGTAGAAAAAATTGACGACGTCCGACCACGTTTCCACCGGAACTTCGTCAAAAATCGGTTTCGCGCCGAAAGGCTGCAAAACTCCGGCAATCGTCGCCGTCACGAGCGTCAGCGAAAGCAAAAGCAGATGCCTGAGCCAGGTTCCGGGTTTCGGGCGCATCGCCCGGCGCGGGTGGTTAAGGTAAAAATCTTGAGCTGCCATAAAAAAAGTAAATCGTAAACAGTTTAAGCTAACCGTTTACGATTTACGATTTCGGAAACTACAATTTGCTTATTTTTTTACGGTCTTGGCTTGAAGCTCCTTGCCGGGCTTGAAACGAATCGTTTTGCCCGACGGAATCGGCACTTCTTTGCCCGTCCGCGGATTGCGACCAATTCCGCGTTTGCGCGGTTTTACGACGAAAACTCCGAAACCGCGAAGTTCTATTCTTTTGCCCTTTGCCAGCGCGTCTTTCATTGAATTAAAAAGCGAGTCGACGACTTGTTCCGCCTTTTGTTTCGGCACGCCCGTTTTTTCCGCAACGCGGTTGACGATATCTAATTTAATCATTTCCTTCTCCTTAAAATGTTGGAAGAAAAACCTTTAACCGACGTAGAGTTCTATAATAAAAAGGCAAGCGGCTTATGTCAAGATTTTTTATGGTTAAAATCAACAAAAGAAAAAGTTTAATTCATTTTTAAAGCCAAAACTCAAGATAAAATAAAGCCTTATTGTTTTTGGCGAAACACAAAATATTCTTCCAAAACTTTTGCGGGCGCTTCAAAATGCGGGTAATGCCCGACGTTTTCAAGCTCAATGACGTCAGAATGTTGCGGGCAGATTTGCCGAAATCTTTTCACCAGATGCGCGCCCGAAACTTTATCAGCCAAACCGTTGATAAAGCGAAACGGCACGTTTATCGAATCGAGAGCCGAAACCCAGCGTTCACGATATTTTTGACGCTCCGGCATATAGCCGATGAGTTTGTGCGCGATTCGCCGCCCGTCATTGAATTTAAAAACGGCGAGAAAATCGTTTAATTCCGCTTCGGTCGGCTGCGTGTCCGTGCCGAAAACCGTCGCCAGACTACGCTTGAAACGCGCATCGGAAATAAATCTCCCGAACAGAAAACCGATTGGAGAAATGAGAATTTTCTGCGCCAAAATCGGTTTGTGCGTTTCGGGAAAAAGCGCGCCGTTTAAGAAACAAATGCTTTGAATCGTAAAATTCAAGCGATTTTCCGCGCGCCGCGCCAGGAGTTCCTGCGTAATCGTGTTGCCGTAATCGTGCGCGAGAATGTGAATTTTTTTGATTTTCAAGCTTTCGACGAGCGCCTGTAAAACGTCCGCCTGTTTAAAAGTCGTGTAATCGAAACGCGCGGGCTTGGCGGAAAAACCGTAGCCGGGCATATCGAAAGCCAGCAGCGAAAATTCCTTCGCGAGCGCGTCCCAGATTTTATGATAATCATACGAGGAAGACGGAAAACCGTGCAGGCAGAGCAAAACTTCATCGGTCGCCGCGCCGCGCCGCCGGTAAAAAATCGGTAAATCCTGATAATCGAAAAACTTTCCGCTCGCCCGCCAGTCGTTTAAATTCATTGATTATTCCGTTCAAAATGTTATATTTCTACAATATAATAAATTTTCGAGTAAGGGGTAGAATTATGTTAAGAGGTCGGGAAAGTTCAAATATCGAAGACCGTCGCGGAATGGGCGGCAAAGGTCTTGCCATCGGCGGCGGCGGAATTGGAACGCTTCTGATAATTGTTCTGTCGCTGATTTTCGGCGGCGACGTGAGCCAGTTTTTTAATCCGGGACAGGAAAGCGCGCCGCCGCAAGCGCAGCAGCAACAGCAACAGCAGCAACGCTCGAACAATCAACAGGACGATCAGCGCCGCTTTGTCGCGTCAGTGCTGGGCAGCACCGAAGACGCCTGGCGCGAAATTCTGCCGCAGCAGATGCGCGTGCAATATCGCGACCCGGTTCTCGTGCTTTTTGAAAATCAGGTGCAATCGGCGTGCGGCGTCGCCGGCTCTTCGACCGGACCTTTTTATTGTCCCGGCGACAACAAGCTCTACCTGGATTTTTCTTTTTTCCGCGAGCTGAGAAGCGAATTCAAAGCCGAGGGCGATTTCGCGCAAGCCTACGTCATCGGTCACGAAGTCGGGCATCACGTGCAGAATCTTCTGGGCACGATGGATAAAGTAAACCGCGCCGGAAATTCGAACACGCTTTCCGTCCGGCTCGAACTGCAAGCCGATTGCTACGCCGGCGTCTGGGCAAATTACGCGCAGCGCAAAGGTCAGCTGGAAACCGGCGACGTCGAAGAAGCGATGCGCGCCGCATCGGCGGTCGGCGACGACGCGATTCAGAAACGGGCGCAAGGCTACGTCGTGCCGGAATCTTTCACGCACGGCTCTTCGAGAGAGAGAATGCAGTGGTTTACGCAGGGCTTTAAGACAGGCGATATGCGGCAGTGCGATACGTTCAGATCACGATAAGTTTTGAATGCATCCTGCTTTTATTTTGAAAGCGCTATTTTGAAAGCGGGCAGATTTAATTGAATTTTAAGACGATTTAATCATTCGTTATTGACGTATAACGGGCAAAGGCGAAGACGTTTCCGTTGACTGAAGCATCGGGATTTTTCGTGTATCCGATGACCACGATTTTCCCGTCGGACTGAATCGCCAAATCCGTCGCGACGGAATGCTGCGCAGGCGTAAAAGCCGTTCGGGTGTGCGCTTCCAATGCCCCGTTTGCCGAATAACGGGCTACGAGAAAGCTCGTAAACGGATCGGAAGCGGTCGCAGCGTAACCGGCAACGATGATTTTGCCGTCGATGGAAAGCTCACCGCGCCGCAATCCGTCAATTCCGCCCGCGTTGAAATCGGTCACGACCATTCCCGCATTCCCGAAACCGTAATCAGGTCTTCCTCTCTGCGTAAACCGCATCATAAAGGCGTCCTCGTCCGGATTCTTGATGGCGCCCGTTATCAAGTATTTGTTTTCGGACTGGACGATTAAATCGAAAGCTCGAATTCGCTGTCCGCCGAAAGCGCGTCGGACGAGTCCGAGCGCGCCGAACGAATGGTCGGCGTTGCCGCTCGAATCAAGCCGGAGCAGGAAAAGTTCGTTATGATCCAAACTCGCTGACGAGAATCCTATCAGTCCGCCGATTAAAATTTTCCCGTTCGGCAGCACCTGCATACCGATAAACCAATCGTTTATCCCTACCGGATTGATGCGGGGAATTTCCTTGACGCCGTTCGTGCCAAAAGCCGTATCGCGGCTTCCGTCCGCATTCAGCTTAACTAAGTAATAACGGTTCGTCGCCCTGGATTGGATGGCGACAAGCATTTTCCCGTCTCTTAAAACAGCAAACTTTCCGGTCACAGGTTGAGATTGATCGACGCTCAGATTCGGCGAAAACGATGCGTCAGTTGTGCCGTCGGCGTTGAAGCGCCGCAGAACGGCGGTCGGCGACGGTCCGAATATTCGAAAAATCGTCGAAAGGCGCATAAATCTGCCGTCAGAAAGCATTTGCGCGTCTGACAATCCGATAGACGAAATGTCTTCCCATTCAATCGCCCTGCCGAAGCCGACAAATGTCGAGTCTATCGCCCCGGTCGAAGTCAAGGCGAGCATCCCGACTCCCGTCGCCATTCCTTTGCCGCCCTGCTGACGATGACTGCCGACGCCGACGATTCTGCCCGAAGGCTGAACAAAAGTATAATAACCGTAGGAATCGTAATTAGGCTGCGAACTGAAAGGAAAATCTACCGTCATTTTTCCGCCCGTGCCGAACGTCGTGTCTAAAACACCTGCCGACGCTTGCCCGGCGAGCAGTGAAACAATAATCGAAACCTGAATGAAAGCGACTAAAACGAATCGAAAGCGGCGGGCAAACGGAAAAGTATTCATAGAAAGCCCCTCGATGGTCAAATTTTGCAAACGGCAGGAAAACTTTACTCCTATCCGACGCAATTATCAAGATTTTTAATTTCCGGTTCAGGAAAAGTGCCGGGCGGGCGTTTTATGAAATTTGCCTTATAAACTCAGAGGCTGAAACGGCTTGCCGTAAAGTTCCTGGTAAATCCAGCCTAAAAATCTCGCTTCCGCCATACAGAGCGCTTCGAGCCACGCGCTCGTCAAAAACAAGCGGCGCTCGGTTTTGGAAGGAATTTTCTGCGATTCCATCACGAACGACGCGCCCTCGTTTGTTTCCAGTTTATATTCGGCGACCGTATCTTCGCGCGTTTGTTTCGATTCGCCGAGCGCCTGAATGACGTCCGTAATCCAGCGCTGCAATTTCTCCTCCGAGTCGTTTTCGGCAATCGCCTGAAACGCGCCGATGGCAAAACGCGCTTCGGCATTTTCAAACGGGTAAACCTCAACGCCCTGCGCGGCATCATCAGCCTGTTTCCATTCAAAAAGCTCCTCGACGTGCGGGTGGCGCATGAGCGCGACTTTCGGGTCGTAATTTAAAAACCATTCCAAAAGATTCGCGAGCGAATTGACGTTGATGTCGCCGCTCGGATTTTTTTCGAGCTTCGGCGGGAAATTTTCCGTTTGTGCTTGTGCCATAAAAAGATTTTAACGCAAAACCGCCCGCCAAAGCGAAGGCGCGAAAATTTTTGCGCCCGCTAAATATCAGGAGCAAGTAAACGATTGCCCGCCGAGAAACGGCAGATAAGCGTTGCTGAGACTGTGCTGCGCGCCAGCCTGCTCGAACCATTGCTCCAGCGGGTCGGTGGCGGTCACCTTGAAAAGTTTTCCGGACGTATTCAACTCCACGCTGCCGCTCGCGCTGTTGGTCTGTGTGTAGACAGAGTTGTTGTATACCTCGGACGCAATGACGACGGCGTCGAGAGCAATAATCCCTTCCTGTAGCGTGACGGTATATCCGTCGTAGGTTGTGCTGATTTGACTGGCTTCCGGTGCGGGCGAATACAGATTTCCCATATCGGCGATGGAAGCCGAAGCCATCGGCACGATGTCCTGCGAGTTGTAATAACGCCAGGAGTTTGTCGGGAAAGTCGAGTCATACGCGGCGGCAAACGCCTGATTGCCGACTGCCGGCGCGGCGAAGGTCATAACCGCCATATCAGGAACCTGCTTCTGGGCTGATTTAATCTGGTAGTAAAGCCACGGCGCAAAGACCGTCGTCAAACCGCCGCCGAGACTGTGTCCGGTAATCAGAATGGCTATATTATTATCGACCGCGTGTCCCATCAAAAAATCAAGCATGCCGACCGGCGTGCCCGCGCTCACGGTGCTGACCAGACTCGTCAAATCCGACAGCCCGTCAGCCGCGCCTTGCGAAATCATGGGATTCTGGTCGCTGGTCGGATAAGCCCAGTCGGATTGATATAAAACATTAAAATCCTGTTCAAACCAATCTTCAAACGCCTGCCAGCTGAAATCCAGCACCGAGCCGCGAATCGCGACCGCGTATTGCTGCACGTGCTGGTTGTAAGCGATGTAAGCATAATTGCCGTTAATCTCGACGTCCGGTATCCAGGCAAGCGACCAATCCGGAAGGTTGGCGGCGAGACTGTTGGTAATACTGGCTTCACCATTGCAATAAGCAATCGCGGAAAGCGTCGCTGCGATTATCTGCCCGCTGTCGCCGTTATTATCTTCACCTATTCTCTGACTCATTTTAATCTCCTTATAATTTTAAATGCCCTTTCGGGACACAAACAAGAATGAGCCACGAATAAAACGAATAACACGAATAAAACAAATTAAATCTTTTTCTTATAGGTGTTCTTCTCCGTTTATCTGTGGACTGTTTTTTTTAGAAAACGCTTTTTATAACCGGCATTTCCCTTCTGAAATCCGCCCGCGCCCGGGCAGGCGGATTTGATTTTGCGCAAAATCAAATCTGAAAACTTGCCTCGACTCTGCCGACCGTATCGCCGCGCCGGTTTTTGACGGGCAACGGCGATAAATCCGACAAAGCTTTCGGGCTGAAAATTCCGAGCTGTCGAAAAAGCTCGATTGCCACGACCGGGCGCGCGCGTTTATCTTCGCCGTCTTCGATTTTAAAAGCGATTCCCAAACCTTTTTTCCATTGCGGCGAAGGCAGAACGCCCGCCACATAAACGCCGTCAGCGCCGATTTTCGAGATTAATTGCCGATTTGCTTCCCTCATCAAAAGCGTGTCGAGCCGTTTGCGTCCGCCGATCATTTCGGGATAGGAAATCATCGCCGAAACGATGCGCCGGCAAGCCTCGCGCGTTTCGGCGTCAAAATCCGCCGGCGGAAAAACCAGCCGCGCAAAGCTCAGCGCCATCGCCGCGACGGGCAAAGCGAAATTAGGCGCGGCGCAACCGTCCACGCCGAGCTTTATTTCATCTTTTGAGACGCCCGTAAACTTTGAAACGACTTTTAAAATTTCCTGCTGAACCGGATTTTCCAGATATTCGTAAGTTTGCAAATCCGAACCGATATGTTTGGCGAGCGCGAGCATCGCCGCGTGTTTGCCAGAGCAATTGTTGTGAAGCTGCGTCAGCTTTTCGCCGTCGCGAAGAATTTCTTCGGCGCGTTTTTCGTCAAACGGCGGATGCGCGCCGCAACGCAAATCGGCTTCGCCCAAGCCGATTCTGGCAAGCATCTTTTTTGAAGTTTCGACGTGATGTTTTTCGCCGGAATGCGAGCCGCACGCCAGGGCGATTTCGTTTTCGAGAAATCCGAAACGCTCAGCCGCGCCGCTCGTCAAAAACGGAAACGCCTGAAAAGGCTTTGCCGACGAGCGAAAAAACGTGACGCTTCCCGGATTGCCCAGGCTGAAAAGCGTTTCGCCCGCGCCGTCAACGACAATCAAATGCCCGCGATGAATCGACTCGATTGTTTCGCCGCGAATGACTTTTGCCAGAATTTCAGATTCCATAATAGAAGAAACGCGTGCAGACGGAACGCCGCAGCGATGAATTTCAGTTTCCGTACTTCGAATTCATCATTGCGGCGTTCCGTCTTCACACGTTCAGGTCGCCGCTTTCAGCATTTCTTTGGCGTGGCGGCGCGCGGTTTCCGTGATTTCCTTGCCGGTCAGCATTCGCGCGATTTCCTCGACTTTTTCCGTTTTGCTCAATTCTTTGACGCGGATTTCCGTACGATTTTTCGCCGCCTGCTTTTCGACCAGAAAATGATGGTCGGCTAAAGACGCCACCTGCGGCTGATGCGTGACGCACAAAACCTGTTGGGTTTTCGCCAGTTCCTTCAATTTCAAACC
>DASVRL010000448.1:0-24961 GCA_036388635.1 Pyrinomonadaceae bacterium | reverse complement strand
GCGCGGCTGGCTGGCGGAGCTTTTTCGTCACGACGAAATCAGCCGCGAATTTTACCCGGCGATGGCTTATATTTCCGTCACCGAGCCGAATTGCCAGCGCGGACCGCATGAACACACCGAGCAGGCGGATTTGTTTTGCTTTATCGGCTCGGGAAATTTTAAATTGCGGCTCTGGGATAATCGCGCCGATTCGCCGACGTTTCGTTATGTAATGACGCTGTTTGTCGGCGCGGACAACCCGCAGGCGGTGATTGTTCCGAAAGGCGTCGCGCACGCTTATAAAAACATCAGCCAGACGGAAAAAGGAGTCGTCATAAACTGCCCGAACCGGCTTTATATGGGCGAGGGCAAAAAAGAAGAGATTGACGAGATTCGTCACGAAGACGACCCCGACACGATTTTTACGATAGAAGATTAAATTATCCTTTACGCGGTCGGCGGCGAGGTCCCACATCCCTCGTATAACCGTTTGCCACTTTGTGAAAAATCAAAGCCGCAATCGGTTGCAACGGCTGCTCAAACGGCGAGCCGCAGGCAATTTTAAATTTTAAATTTCGAGTTTTGAATTCAGGTTTTAACTAAAAACTCAAAATTCAAAACTCGAAATTGCCTGCGGCTCGTCCGGCTTATATGAAGATTGTTCGCATTATTGCCAGGCTCAACGTCGGCGGTCCCGCGCGCCACGTCGTCTGGCTGACAAAAGCGCTGCAAAACGACGAATTCGAATCGGTGCTGATGACGGGAACCGTCCCGCCCGGCGAGGAAGATATGAGTTATTTTGCCGCCGCGCACCAGGTCGAGCCGGTTTTCATTCCCGAAATGAGCCGCGAGCTTTCGGCGAAAGACGTTATCTCGCTGTGGAAGGTTTATCGTTTTCTCCGCCGGGAAAAACCCGACATCGTTCACACGCATACCGCCAAGGCGGGCACGATCGGGCGCGTCGCCGGTTTTTTTTATCGCTGGCTGACGCCGAAAACTTTAATCGGTCAGCCGCGCGCCGTTCGTTTCGTTCACACCTATCACGGACACGTTTTTCACAGCTACTACGGAAAGCGTAAAACCAAATTTTTTCTTTTTATCGAAAAAGCCCTGGCGCGTTCGGTGACCGATAAAATCATCACTATCAGCCGACAGCAGTTTGAGGAAATTCACAACCAGTTCGGCGTCGGAAAAACAAAACAATTCGCCGTCGTCCCGCTCGGCATCGACCTTTCGCCGTTTGCCGAATGGCAGGCGAAAAGAAACGTTCTCCGCGCGGAAATCGGCGCGCGCGACGACGAAATACTAATCGGTCTGGTCGGCAGGCTGACGGAGATTAAAAATCACTCGCTTTTTTTACAAATCGCGCGCCTCTTTAAAGAAAATTTCGACTTTCCGCCTCTGAAATTCGTCATAATCGGCGACGGGCATCTGCGCGAAAAACTTGAAAAAGAAGCGGAAAAGTATAATATAAAGGACATTGTCACATTTTTGGGAAACCGCAACGACGCGGATGTTTTCTATCCGGCGCTCGACATTGTCGCGCTCACCTCTTTGAACGAAGGCACGCCGCTCTCGCTGATTGAAGCGATGGCAAACGCGCGCCCGTGCATTTCGACCGCGGTCGGCGGCGTCATCGATTTGTTCGGCGCTGAAAAAGCGCGAAGCGAAACCGGCACCGGCGGCGGCTTTACCGTGTGCGAACGCGGCGTGCGGACAGCGAGCGGCGACGCGCAAGGATTCTTAAACGGCTTGATTTATTTGGCAAAAGATGAAAAATTACGAGAGGAATTGGGCGCGCGAGGAATGGATTTCGTCTTCGGCAGTTATGATAAAGAACGGTTAATTTCTGATATTAAAAAGGTTTATTATGATTTAATGCCAAAAAAAGGTTAGAATACTTTTTACAGATTTTAGAAATACAAACCGGTTATTCTTCCCCCATACAACCGAGTCATTAATGTGATTATGCGTGAACTCACTCAAAATCCTTTTTTTATCGGAATAATAGCGTTTGTCGCGGCGGTCGGTTTAACTTTCGCCGTGCGCGGGCTGGCGCGTCGTTACGGTTTCGTCGCCAAACCGAAAGCCGACCGCTGGCATCAGCGCCCGACGGCGATGATGGGCGGCGCGGCGATTTATCTGACCACCGTTTTGATGTATCTCGTATTTGTCGAGCCGCACACGACCGAATCGTGGATTATCCTGGGCGGCAGCTCGTTTTTGTTTCTTATCGGCTTGGTCGACGACATTTTTCACGTCAAGCCGTATCAGAAACTTTTCGGGCAGTTTATCGGCGCGGCAATCGTCATCGGCAACGGGCTGGTGCTCGCCTGGACGGATTCGGAAATCGTCAATATCACGCTGACGGCTTTCTGGCTTATCGGCATCACGAACGCGATAAATCTGCTCGACAATATGGACGGGCTTGCCGCCGGAATCGCGGCAATCGCGGCTCTGACGCTCGCCGTCGGGCTCGGCGCCACCGGTCAGCCCTACGAGCTTTTGCTGCTTTCGGCGTTTGCCGGCGCGCTCATCGGCTTTTTAATTTTTAATTTCAATCCGGCGTCGATTTTTATGGGCGATTGCGGGTCGATGTTTATCGGATTTTTTCTTGCCAGCTCGGTTCTGCTCAATCAGGTCGGCGGGCGCTCGCGGAATATCGTCTCGGTTTTGGCGGTTCCGGCGCTGATTCTGCTCGTCCCCATTTTTGACACGACTTTTGTCACGGTTCTCAGAAAAATCTGGGGCAAAAAGGCTTCGCAGGGCGGGCGCGACCACACTTCGCACCGGCTCGTCGCGCTCGGACTTTCGGAACGCGCCGCCGTTTTGATGCTTTACGCTTTTGCGATTCTGGCGGGCGCGACCGCGCTGCTCGTGCGCCAGTTGCAGCCGACGCAAAGCATTGCGCTGATTATCTTTTTCGTGCTCATTCTGACGATAATCGGCGTCTATCTTGCCAAGGTCAAAGTTTACGAGGAACAGGACGAAGAGCTGGCGCTGCAAAATAAGGCGGCTTTCGGATTTTTGCTGAATCTGTCGCACAAGCGGCGCGTTTTTGAAATATTTCTTGACGTTTTTCTCATTTCGCTTTCTTATTACGCGTCCTATACTTTGATTTTCGGTCCGATTGAGGAAACCGACAACTGGAACCTTTTTCTGAAAACTTTGCCGCTTTTGATTGTGCTGAAGCTTTTTTCGTTTCTCGCTTTCGGCGTTTATCGCGGCATCTGGCGCTATACGAGCGTGCAGGATTTTTTCACTTTTGCGAAAGGCGCCGGTCTCGGCTCGGTTTTGAGCATTCTGTCGATTCTGCTGCTTTATCGTTTTCAGGGATTTTCGCGGACGGTTTTTATTCTCGACGCGCTCATTTTATTTGCCGCGCTGTCGGGCAGCCGGATGGCGTTTAAATTTTTCCGGCAGATTCTGCGACAGCCGGCGAAAACGACCGGGCGACGCGTTTTGATTTACGGCGCGGGCGACGGCGGCGAGCTGGTTTTGCGCGAGCTTTACAATAACCCGGACTGGAATTACGCGCCCGTCGGATTTGTCGACGACGACCCGCTCAAAAAAGATAAAGTCATTCACGGGCTGAAAGTTTACGGCGGCAACGGCTCGCTGTCGAAAATCTGCTATGATAACGCCATCGAGGAGATTTTGATTACTTCGGTAAAAATTACGCCCGAGCGCCTGCGCGAGATTCGTAAAATCTGCGCCGAAACCGAAGTTTCGCTGAAACGCGCGCAGCTTAAAATCGAGCCGGTCGATTTTGAATGACGAACGCCGAACGCGGGAAAGATGAATGGCAATCTCTCCGGCGTTTCGTATACATCGTTCCGCTTTCTGCATCCGTCGTTTGTCTTTATATTTGATGAGCGTTAAATCCATCCGACTAAACTCTTTCGTCCGTCACGTCGTTTTGCCTGTGGCGGCTTTGCTGTGTCTTTTGCTCGTTTTCTTCGCGGTCAAATGGTATCTGGCAAACGCGATTTCCGCGCGCGCCGAACAAAAAGAACTCGCGCAGTTAGCCATCGATTTGGCGCCCGGCGACCCGCAATCTCATTACGCGCTGGCGGTGCTGGACGAAAAATCTTTTTTGCCCGAAGATTTGCAGAAATCGCTCGCGGAATTTGAACGGGCGACGGCGCTCTCGCCAAACGATTATCGTCTCTGGTTCACGCTCGGACGCGCGCGCGAGAGCGCCGGCGACGCCGAAGGAGCGGAACTGGCGATGCGCAAAGCGGCGGAGCTTGCGCCGCACTACGCGCAGGTGCAATGGACGCTCGGAAACCTTCTGCTGCGGCGCGGCAAAACCGACGAAGGCTTTGCGCAGATTCGCCGAGCGGTCGAAGGCGATGCGGCTTTCGCCAACCCGGCAATCTCGATTGCGTGGCAGATTTTTGACGGCGACGCGGCGCGCATCTCGCAGGCGGTCGGCGATTCGGCGCCCGCAAAATCTGTGCTTTCCGCTTTTCTGGCGCGGGAGAAACGCTTTGACGAAGCCTTCCGCGCGTGGAACGCCTTATCGGAAAAAGACAAGAAAGAAACTTACCGGCAAAGCAGCGACGAGCTTTTAAAGCAATTACTGCAAGCCAAAAAATTCCGTGACGCTTTAGACGTGCAAACGCAGATTGCTTTGAACGACGCGGAAAAGCCCGTGCCCGAAAAAATCACCAATGCGGGTTTTGAAACCGCAGTCAACACCGGCAGTCCGACCGTTTTTGAATGGCAAATCGCCGACGGCGCGCAGCCGGCAATCGGCGTTGACGAGAAACAAAAAACCGGCGGCAATTTCAGCCTCGTCATCGCTTTCAATTCGCCGAACGGGCAGGATTTTCGCGCCGTTCACCAAACCGTGGTCGTTTCGCCGAACAAAACGTATAAATTTGAAGTCTCTTTCCGCAGCGATTTAAAAACTTCGACGTCCGTCAAATGGGAAATCCTTGATGCGGCGGACGGAAAAGTTCTGGCGGCGACGCCAGCCGCTGCTGTGGGCAGCTCTGACTGGTCGAAATTGACGGCGGCTTTTACCGCTCCGGCGACCGGAGCCGTGACGCTCCGGCTGGCGCGGACGACTTGCAGCACGCCGGTTTGCCCGATTTCGGGAAGAGTCTGGTTTGACGATTTCAGGCTGGAATAATTTGGCAAAAATAAATGATAAGAAAATCACCCAGAAACGCTCATTTGAGTTCCGCCGAGCAGCTGACCGGCGCGCTGGCTCCGACCAATCTGCCGCACACGAGCGGCATTATTTTCTTTCTGCTCGCCGTGACGCTCGTTTTCGCGCCCGTCGCTTTCGGCGCGGTCGATTTCTGGGCTTTGGGAATTCTGACTTTGATTGTTTTTTTGATAGCCGTTCTGTGGCTTTTCGACGCGTGGAAAACCGGCGAGTTTTCCTTTAATACAAACCGCCTGCAAATTCCGCTTATCGGATTTATTCTCATCGGCTTAATTCAACTGCTTCCCGTTCGCACGGCTGATGTCGCCGCCGGAGCGCTTTCGATTTCCGCCGCCAGCGCGCTTTCGCTCGACCCGTATACGACGCGGTTTGCCGTCGTTCAGCTGGTCGTTTATTTTATCTTTTTCGCGGCGGCTCTGACGTTTATCGACACCTCGCAGCGGCTCAGAAAAATCGTTCTGCTCATCATTATCTTCGGCGCGCTGATGGCGTTTTTCGGCATCTTGCAGCGGCTCGCCAATCCGGAAGGCATCTACGGCGTGCGCCCGACGCCGTATGCCGTGCCGTTCGGCTCGTTTGTCAACCAGCATCATTTCGCCGCCTTTATGGAAATGACCATCGGCGTCACGCTCGGACTGCTCTACAACAAATCCACGAAAGGCGATAAACGCCTGCTGCTCGCGATTGCGGTCGTGATAATGGGAATCGCGCTGGTTTTTACCAGCTCGCGCGGCGGGATTTTGAGTCTTTTCGGCGTTATCGGATTCGTCACGCTGGCGAGTTTTTTGCGGCAGAAAACCGATGAAGAAGGCGAAGCGACGAAATCTTCGTTTCAAAGCAAATTCGCGCTCATCGGCGGCGGGCTGGCGCTGGTTCTGGTTTTATTCGGCTCGATTCTGCTGCTCGGCGGCGGCGCCTCGCTGACGCGCGGAATCGGTTTTATAAATCAGGCTGACATCAGCAACGGGCGCAGCCATTTCTGGAGCGTGACGCTGCAAATTATCCGCGATTACCCGATTTTCGGCGCGGGATTTAACGCTTACGGCGTTGCTTTCACGCGCTACGACACCTGGAACGGCAGCCTGCGCATCGAACAGGCGCACAACGATTATTTACAGATTTTCGCCGACGCCGGAATTTTCGGTTTCGCCTGCGCGATTGCTTTCGTTTATTTTCTATTTAAACAGGGGTTGGAAAAAATCAATCAGGCGGGCGACCGTTTCCGGCGCGGCGTCGCCGTCGGCGCGCTGGCGGGCTGTTTCGGCATTCTGCTACACAGCTTTTTCGATTTCCCGCTCCGCACGCCTTCAAACGCTTTTTATTTTTTAATTTTGGTCACGCTGGCAGTCGTTTCCGTCGGCAGCACAAAACTCAAAATGTTACACGAAAAATAAGCAGAGCATTGAAAAAGTGAATTAAATTGGCTCGCCGCTCTTACCGGCTTTCCGACTTTCTTAGTCGGTCGCAACTTTAACGTAGCCCTTGTCGAAAACCAGACGCATTATTTTCATATCCGGTTTGTAAAGACTGCTTTCGACTTTTTTTAGATTTCCGCCGAGAAAGGCGAGTTTTTCGCTGTTGGCGCGCACGTCGAATCTTTCGCCGAGCACGACGTATTCAAACAGATGAATCGCCGTTCCGGTGCGATTGGTCGCCGTGACGCGCAAAACGCGGTCGTTGTTTTTCGCGGCGCAGATGTAATTGACCTTTGTGTTGCAATCGGCTAAAAGCTGGCGGCTGACGAGCAGAAATTCCTGCCCGACGAAGGTGTTGGCGACGCGTTCAAACTCGGCGAAAGTCATTTTCCCTTCCGAGACTTTTCCCGCCAGCGTGTAAAGATAAATATAGCGCAGCTGCGCGAGTTGTTTTTTCGCGTTGTCGGTTTTGAGTTTTTGCAGACTTTGCGCGGCGAGCGCGGAAGCTTTTTCCCAGTTTTCGAGATACATCGCGTCTGCCATTCTGAGCCAGTCGGCTTCGGGAATTTCACCGGCATTCACAGGAGGCTGAACAATCTTTTTCGACGCGGGATCCGGAGTCGTCCGGCGCGTTTGCCCGAAAGCTATGGAAACCGTCAGCGAAAATAAAACAATAAAGAAAATCAGTTTTTTCATAACTTCCGAATTTTTGCCTTTTACCTTTTTCCTTTTGCCTTACTTTACGCGTTGCCTTATTTTACGGCTTTTTCGCCAATCTTTGTTTTGCCGCCTGCGCCTCGTTATAGGCTTGCGCGTCGATATCGCCGATTTTGATGGCGGCTTCGTATTCTTCCAGAGCGGCTTGGGATTGTTCGTTAAATTCCAGGATTCTGGCGAGCGCGACGTGCGCGCGCTGCTTCAAAATCTGGTCGGTTTCGGCGTTTGAACGAAGAATCGCCAGACGATAATGAGCGGCGGCGCGCCCTAAACGCTCGTCGCGCACGCCTTCGTCAAAAGCCAGCTCAGCCGAAAGGCTCGCCACGCGACCGCGCGCGTATAAAATCCGCGGGTCGCCTTCGTTTTCCTTCAGCAATTCGCTCAACTGCTCGTCGGCTTTCTCGTAATCCTTCGCTTTAATCACCTGCTCGACTTGTTCGAGCTTCTGCTTTAAAGCTTTTTCACGCGGCGAAAGCTCCGCCGTCGTGGTAATGGTCTGCGTCGAAACCCTTTTCCGGCGTTCTTCGCGCGCCGCCGCCGCACGCTTCCGGGCGTCGGCAAATTGCGCGAGACGATTCGTTTCCTTCGATGGCTCAAGCGACAAAATAAAATCGCGGAACGAACCGGCAACGTCAAAACCGGAATCTTCCGTGCCTTTCAATTGTTCGGCAAAGTAAAACGACAAAACCGCGCCGCGCTCGAAGGCTTCGGAAAGCTCGAGCGCCGTTTCGTCGGCTAACTGCGTTTTAAAGCGCGCCAGCTCCGCCGAAACCGCTCGTTTGGCATCGTCGCCCTGCGCTACGTCGATGCGGCGCCGCGCGTCTGCCGTCGCCGCCTGTAATTTCACAAATTCGATCTGCCTGGCATCGACCGCCGCAATCATCGAGCGCGAAACGGCGAGATAAACGTCCGGCGAGATGTCCGGGTTAATCCGGCGGC
Source organism: Pyrinomonadaceae bacterium (assembly GCA_036388635.1). GTDB lineage: Bacteria > Acidobacteriota > Blastocatellia > Pyrinomonadales > Pyrinomonadaceae > JALZHR01. Next base: position 16,732 of record DASVRL010000448.1, on the reverse strand, counting down.
GCTCGTCGAGCAGAATTTTTATTCCTTCACGAAACGCGGCAATGTCTTTCGCGTTTTGCAGAATGAGCGGGTCAATCGTGAATTGCAGAAAGGCGCGGCGCGCTTCCGAAGAACTCAGATTTGTGCCGGGCGGAACGATAACGTAATAATCGTCGCCGACGTTGCGAAAATTAATCGTTCCGGCGGGCGCGAGCAAATCGGGCACAATGAAAAAGCGTCGCTCGCGCTGGCGCGCCTCGGTTTTTTCCAGTTTGTCTTTGCCTTTCGCGTCTTTCGTCTGCACTTTCACGCGGTCGATATAAGAAAGCTGCGGTCGGGTATGCAGATAATCGAGCAGGTCGCGCACCATTACGGTCGCCGAGCCGCGCATCGCATCGCCGGATTTTTGATATTCTTTCAGATAATCGTCAAGTTTCGCGCTGATTCCCGAACGCCGATAAAATTCGCGCACGAGCGGCGCGTAATCGAAAACTTCGAGCAATTCGGCGGGCAAATCGATGCTGCGCGCCGGGTCTTGCAGTTCGGGAACGGGCGTCAGTGTGTAAGCAAGCGAGACGAAAGACGCGCTGATTTCCGCCGGCGTCTGATTCGGATGACGGCGTTTATACTGCGTCAGAAAAGTTTTCAGCTTTTGCTGCAAATCGGGATTGAGCGCCTGCAAATCGGTTTTTAACTGCTCGCGGAAAGCTTTTCCCGTTTCTGTCAGAGGCGTTTCCAGACCGGCGGCTTCGAGCGACGCGAGCACGACAATCAAACGACGGTCGGGCTCGATTTTCACGCCGTATTCCGTCAAATCAAACGACTGCTGTTGCGATTGGGTTTGACGCGCGGGCGCGGGCTGCTTCGGCATCGGCGTCGGCTGCTGAGCCAAAACGCCTTGCGCGTAAAGTGTGATGAAAGCCAAAAATAAAACTTTTCTCATTGTGCTTTTCGGAAAATTACCGGAAACGCAAAGGACACAAAACAAGCAAAGAATCAAGGGGGAATTTAACTGGAAATTTCTCTATTTGGTTTGTGCCTTTGCTACGGATAAAGATGCTTTTCAGGATTTTTTAGATGCCTTATTTAGAAAAAGAAAAGTCCAAGCCCTCGCCGATGCCGAGGACTTGGAAATTTCCGGTTTCGACTAAAAACTCTGGTTAAAAGCTGCTCAGCGCTTCGCCTTCGTTTTCAAAAACATCAAAAACGGTCAGCAGCTTGGTAATCGCCAGAAGGTCTTGAATTTTTTGCGTCAAGTTCAAAAGCTTCAGGCTGCCGTCTTCTTTATTGACGGCGGTAAAGCTCGAAACCAGCTCGCCGATGCCGCTCGAATCGATGTAGCCGACGCCGCCCAAGTTTAAAAGAATTTTCTTTTTGCCTTCGCCGAGCAAGCGGCGAATCGTCGTCCGCAGCGCCACGCTGCCTTCGCCGATAGTCACCTTGCCGTTCAAGTCGAGAATCGTCACGTCGCCCGCCTGACGTTCAGAAATATTAAGTTCAGCCATTTTTATCTCCTCGTTATAAATTTGAATTTGATAGCAGATTTTAGTCTAAAATCGTTAAAACACAAAACTTAAAAGTGAAAAACCGGGAAAGTCAAAGAGCGAAAAAGCGGATTCGATGTTGCTCGGCAATGCTTTTTCGCATTTCCGCTTTTTCGCACTTTTCCGCTTTTCCGCTTTTTCACGTCCCGCGCAATTTGCACATTTTCACCACCGTTCCGCCCTGCGGATGTTGAAACCATTCGACTTCTTCCATAAAGTTTCGCATAAACAAAATCCCGCGTCCATTGGCTTTCAGAAGGTTTTCCGGGTTGGTCGGGTCGGGAATCTCGTCCACGTCGAAGCCCGTCCCGAAGTCCCTGATTATCACCTCGAAGCCCCTGTCCAGATTGCTGAACGAAATCTCCACCGGCTTAGTTTCATCCAATTGATTGCCGTGTTTGACGGCATTGATGACGGCTTCGCGCACCGCCATATCGATGGCAAAGAGCGCTTCATCGCCGAACCCCGCGGCGGAAGCGAATTCGGTCGCCTCGACGACGGCTTCGTCAACCGATTCGATTTTGCTTGGAATAACGATTTCTTTTTTTTCTTCGGTCACAAATTTCGCCAGCCTATCCCCGTTAAAACCGGAAACGCGCGGTTCAAAATTCTTAATGCTATTCATTGTAAATTAGCGGTTTATGCGCGCTTATGTCAAGATAAGTCAATAAATAAATAACGACGCGCCATGAAAATTTACCCGGCAAAACGGCTTGAAGGAATTTTGACGCTCGGCGGCGATAAATCAATCTCGCATCGCGCCGTGATGATTTCGTCAATCGCGCGCGGCGAAACGCGCATCGAGAATTTTTCGACCAGCGCCGACTGCGCTTCGACGCTTCGCTGCCTGGAAAATCTCGGCGTCGAAATTCAGCGCGAAAACTCTACCGTTCTGGTCAAAGGCGTCGACAAAACCGGCTTTCAGAAACCCGAAATCGAACTCGATTGCGGCAACAGCGGAACGACCGTCAGGCTTTTGTCCGGCATTCTGGCGGGACAGCAGTTTGAAACGATTTTAACCGGCGACGAGAGTTTATCCGGGCGACCTATGAAAAGAATTATCGAGCCGCTTTCGCTTTTCGGCGCGCGAGTCGAATCAAGAGAGAATCGTCTGCCGCTCAGGATTCGCGGCAAAAATCCTTTGTCGGCAATCGAATACGCGCCGGCGGTCGCTTCGGCGCAGGTTAAATCCTGCGTTTTGCTGGCAGGCTTAAACGCGGCGGCGGGCGGAAAAACCTCCTTTATCGAAAAAACTCCGACGCGCGACCACACGGAAAGAATGCTTCGCTGGTTCGGCGCGCAGGTCGAGATTGCCGAAACGGAAAAAGGAAAGCGAATTTCCGTTTCGGGCGCGAGCCGTCTGACGGCGAAAGATTTTCGCGTTCCGTCCGATATTTCTTCGGCGGCGTTTTTTCTGGTCGCGGCAAGCTGTCTGGAAAATTCCGATTTGACTATAAAGACGGTCGGCTTGAACCCGACGCGACGCGCCGTCGTCGACGTTTTAAAATCGTTTGGAGCAAATATCGAAATCTTCAACGAAAAGGAAGACTGCAACGAAGCGGTCGGCGATTTACGCGTTTCGGGCGGCAAAAATTTACAAGTTAAAGTTGATTCAAACATAATCGGCGGCGAAATTATCGCCAATTTGATTGACGAAATTCCGATTCTCGCCGTTTTCGGAACGCAAATCGAAAGCGGTCTGGAAATCCGCGACGCCGCCGAGCTGCGCGTCAAGGAATCGGATAGAATCGCGGCGGTCGTCGAAAATTTGCGGCGAATGAACGCGCGAGTCGAAGAATTCCCCGACGGTTTTCGCGTCGAAAAATCCGCTTTGAAAGGCGCGCGCCTCGATTCGTTCGGCGACCACCGGATCGCGATGGCTTTTGCCGTCGCCGGACTTCTGGCGACGGGCGAAACGGAAATTGCGGGCGCGGAAGCGGCGGGCGTTTCGTTTCCGGAATTTTTCCGAACGCTGAAAAGTGTGACAAAATAAACGCGAAACGATGAACGCTGAATTGTAAACTCTGCCTATCGAATTTATCATTCATCGTTTCGCATTCATCGTTTTTTTATTGATGAGCAACGAAAAACGCATTGTTTTAACGGGTTTTATGGGCGTCGGCAAATCGACCGTCGCCAAATGCCTCGCCTATCTGCTGCAATGCGAAAGGCTCGACCTCGACAAATTTATCGAACAAAGCGAACAGCGCTCGGTCGTCGAAATCATCGAAGCGGACGGCGAAGCGCGGTTTCGTGAAATCGAAACTGCGGGCTTGCGGAAAATTCTGAGCGAAACGGACGCGCGCGTTATCGCGCTCGGCGGCGGCAGCTGGATTCCGCCGCAAAACCGCGAGCTTATCAAAGCGCACCGCTGCACGACCGTTTGGCTCGAATCGACTTTTGAGCATTGCTGGCGCAATATTTCCTGCTCGAAACAGGCGCGCCCGCTGGCGAAAGACAAAAAACTGGCGGAAAAGCTTTTCGACGAGCGGCAAAAAATTTATTGTCTGGCGGATTGGCATTTTATTGTCGAGCCGCAGCTGACGTCTTTTGACATCGCTAAAAAAATCGCCGAAGAAATATTTTGATAATAAGAAATATTTTGATAATTTAACCGAAAATTTGTTAAGTTATATTACATTAGAAAATTATACGATTAATTTTCTTAGGAATTTACGATTCCTATGTCTTGAGAGCGAGTCTGCAAGCCGTTCAATCCATCTGGAAAATTTTCGGCTGCGGCTTTGGCTTTCGAGCTTAAATAATTTAATTTACAGGAAATTTCAGGAGGAATAAATGAAATTTAAAATTTTAGCTGGTTTCGGTTTATCGGCTGTTCTTTTAATCGGAGCGTGCGGCGGAAATAAAGACGCCAATGCCAATGCCAATGCGAACAGATCCACGCCTGTTCCTACGCCGACGGCGATAATCCAAACCAACGAAGCGGCGACGACCGACCCGGCAATGAAATCGAAAGTTGAAGCGGCTTTAAAAGCCAAAGGATTCAACGACGTGACGGTTGATACCTCGACGCCTAAAGCGACGCTGCGCGGCACGGTAGCGAAAGGCAAAATGGCGGAAGCGGTTCGAATTGCGCAGGAAACCGCCGGCAAGCCGTTTGACAATCAACTATCAGAAAAATAAGCAGGGAGGAAAATAAAATATGTCTTTACAGGAAAAATATCAACCGTTGATTGATTTGGCGTATCGCTCCGGCATTTCCAATTTGAATATCAGCGAGGGCGAAGGCTTTATCAAAATCGAAGGAGCGGCACCGAGCGCGGAAACGAAACAGGCTTTGTGGGACGAATACGGGCGCATCGACCCGGATTATCGTTCCGGCGACCTTGTGCTGGATGTGACCGCGCCGGAAGCATCGACCGTGACCTACACCGTTCAATCGGGCGACAACCTGACCAAAATCGGCGAGCATTACGGCGTCAGCTGGCAGAAAATCTTTGACGCCAATCGCGATAAGCTCGACGACCCGGACAAAATCTTTCCCGGTCAGGAGCTGACCATTCCGCAGGCGTAATAAATTTTTATTGCTTTTCTGAAAGCACTTTGATATTGTTTGCGTCTGGCGGGCAAATCAGAGTGCTTTCCCTTTTCTACAAAAAGGAGTTTTTATGAAATTCGCCGTTTCCCTTTTCGTTTTCGTGCTCGTTTTCGTGTGCTCATCAATCGCTTTCGGTCAGGAACTGACGCGCGAGCAAAAGCTGCAAAAAATCATTGAATTAAACAGTCAAATCAAAATGCTGGAGCAGGACGTTATTCTGCCTGCCGCCAGGGATTTGAAACAGGCTGAAAAGGAAGACTTCGGCGTTTTCCGCATTCTTCCGCGCGAAAAATATGACCACAAATTTACGATTCAGGGCGGCGGCGCTTATTATTCGTTTACGACCAAATCGCACGATTATCAAAAAATCGCGCAAATCGGTCTGGAACAGAATCGCTTAAGCGTCGGTTTTGCCGGCGCCGATTACGGATTTGTCGCCGATTTGGGCGAAACGCCGCTCAACGATATTACCAAAGAAACCGGCGAAGTAAATTTTCTGGCGAATTACAAGCCGCCGGTCAATGAACCGGAAGTCAGAATTGAACAAAGAAAAGCGCATAATTACGAAGCCGGCGGCTTTTCGTACAAAAGAACTGTTCCGGCAGTCGCCGGGCACACCTACGTTTTGCGCGCCATCAGTTTTGACGACGCCGACGTTTTAGTCGCTTTCAGAATTCATCGAAAGGACGCGGACGGAAGCCTGATTATTTTCTGGAAATTGATTGAAAATTTTGAAAAACCGCTTTTAGCCAGAGCGGAATAAACCCAGGCGCTGCAAGGCGAAACGCGGAACGATGAATTGCAATTTTTACATTCCGCATTCATCGTTTCCGCGTTCCGCATTTTAGAAGCGTTTCCGCCTTTATCGAAGCTTTATTTTGTTTTCGATTTGGTTTCGTTCCAAATCTTTTGCACACCGGCGTCCACGTCCGGCTCGTCGCGAAGCTTTTTGCCTTTCGCCATCTGCCAGCGTTCAAACCACGAAATGCCCGCTTTGCCGTAGAAATTTTCTTCCGTTCGGTAAGCTTCGTCGGATAAGGCTTCTTCCATCGAAACGAATTGATAGCCGCGTTTTTCGATCATTCCGAAAAGCTCTTCAGCCGAATCGGTGACCAGTCGGCTCGGCGTCAGAACCATCGTCTGCTTGATGTCGCGCCCGAAAATTTCCTGCGAATACGCTTCGAAATGGTCAAACATTTTCGTCATATACGCGACGAACGCCTCGCGGATTTCGCGCATCGTGTTGGTATCGTTGTCGTTGCGCGCCATATCGTAAGCGTACGAATACATCCATTCCTGGTTGTCAATCGTGTATTTTACCGAGCTTAAACCGCGCGCCTGCAGCCACGATTCAAAACGATTGTGATCGTCAGCCGTTTTTCCGGTGTTCAGATACGGATAGCTGAAATAGCGGAGCGACAGATTTTTTTCCGCCAGAAGCTTCCGCCCGATGCCCTCGGCTTTCTCGACGCCGGCGACATATTCTTCATACGGCGTATCGTAAAACTTTATGTGCTTATAATTGCCGATGCCGATTTCAAATCCGGCGTCGCGCCAGAGGCGGGCAATATCTGCGCGGACGGGATAAAACTTTTCGCCGTCGGAAACGGACGCGCCCGCCAGAAACCCGATTGCCGGAATTTTGCGCGCTTTCAGTTTTTCAATCAAAAGCCGCGCGGTCGCGTCCGAATCCTTCGGCGCGTTGGTGGTGCGGTCAACCGGCGGAATCGAAACAAAGCCGATTGCCAGCTTGCGATTTTTCGCTCCTTTCGTCTGGGCATTGACAAATGCCGGTTGATTAAACGAAAATACAGCCAGGATAAATCCCGAGATAAGCAATAAAGCCAAACCAGCCGACCAAGCAGAATTGGCTTTCGCGCGAGTCTCGGTATTTTTTTGTAAGATTTTTGTTATTCTCTGCATTAAATTACCTCCTTTGACCGCCGCCGTCGAAAAAGGCGGCAGTTTCTGATTCGTCAAAAGACGAATTTCCTCAAGATTCGCCAGCGCGCTGGCGTAAACGATGTGCGCATTTTCCAGTGTTTTGATAACCGCTTCGTCGGTGGCAAATTCTCTTTCCCGGCGAAGAACGGAAGACATCCACCACACGCACGGGTGATAGAAAAATAAAGCCTCAACGATGCTTTGCGCGAAATTGACGAGCGCGTCCCGGCGGCGAATGTGAATTAGTTCGTGCGCGATGATGGTTTCCAGCTCTTTCGCGCTGAGCTGCAAAAAAACGCTCGCCGGAACGAGAATGACCGGTTTCAGCCAGCCGATGACGATTGGCGTCCGAATCAGGTTCGACTGCAAAAATTTTACCGGTTGGCTGATTTTCAGCTTTTCGCAAAGCGCCGTAAATTTTTCCTGCCATTCGCGCGCGGGCGCGGAAATCTCGCGCGTTTTGTAAAGATGCAATTGCCAGACGCCGCCCGTTAAACGCAGCGCGAAAAACGCAGCGCCGAAAAACCATAAGCCGACGACGAACGGCAAAACGCCGGAAAAGCTTTTATTAAAAAATTTTTGCAGATTCTCGATCGAGTCGAAAACGGCTTTTCCGTTGGCATTTGCCGGCGTCGTTTCCGCTTCCGCCGGCGGCGGCGGGTTTTCCTTCGGTTGAAAATGCGGGTTGAATCGCGCGGCGTCGCGCTCGGCTAATGCTTCCCGGCGAAAGAAATTCGACGATGAATTCTCGTTCAAACCGACAAAAGTGACGATTGGCAAAGCCAGCGCCAGTCCGAGCGCGAAAACCGAAACGAGATAACGCAAGTTTGCCGAAAATTTTTGTAAAACGCGCAAGAGCAGAAAAAGAATCAGCGCGATGAGCGCCATCTGCCAGACGGAATGAAGCAGCGTCCAGCCGAGATTTTCGATGAGTTTCGAGTTGATCAGAATTTCCCAGTTCATTTGTTTTTCTTTTCCGCCTCCGTGATTAATTTGCGAATTTCCGTCAGTTCTTCCCGGCTCGCCGGTTTTGATTCCAAAACGTGTTGAACCAATCTTAAAGCCGAGCCGCGAAAGGCTTTTTCCAGCAAATCCGAAACCAGGGTTTTCTGCGTTTCGTCCTGCGACTGCCGCGCGCGGTAAACGTGCGCTTTGCTCGAATCGTCGCGCTCGACCAAGCCTTTTTCGTGCATAATCTGCATCAGTTTCAAAACGGTCGTGTAAGCGCCCGGCTTGCGGTGGTCGATAATTTCGTGAACTTCGCGCACGGTCGCCTGCCCGCGCTCCCATAAAACGGCGAGAATTTCCAGTTCGGCGGCTGTCGGTTGATTTGATTTTTTCATTTTTCCTGCTTTGGCAAATATTCCAGTTCCGTCAATATTTTTTTTGTCATTTCGATGCGCTTGTCGCGGATTTCGGCGAAGCTCGCGCCTTCGATGTTTGTGGCGAAAAAATAAACATTGCCTTTAATTTCCAGATAGCCGACAAACCAGCCGATAACTTTTCCCTCAGCAATCGGTCCGCCGCCGGTTTTCGCGCTCAGTGCGTAGCGCGGCGTTTTTTCAAACACCATAATATCTTTGACAATCTCGGTCGAACGCCGCGCGACCGGCAGACGATTTTCGTAAAAAGCGCGCAGAAATTCAACCTGCTCGTCGGCGGAGATTTTCAGCGAGTTGTCGAGCCAGAAATTATCGACTCTGCCGGGGGAAATCTCTTTGTTTCCGTAGTTAAACGCGGCGACGCGGCTTTTCATTTCCGTCAAGCCGACCTTTAAGGCAAGCTCGCGGTAATACCAGAGAACCGAATATTTAAAAGCCGTGCGCAAAGTCTGGTCTTTGCCCCAATGTGAAAACGGCTCCTGATTCCAGTTTGCCTGCGGCGGATATTTTTCGCGATTCCAGCCGATAACAAAATCGGCGTCACGGATAACTCCGGTTTCCAGACCGATCAAGGAATTGGGAATTTTGAAGGTCGATTTCGGGCTGAAACGCTCGCCGCAGCGCGCTTCGTTGTAGCGCACGTAAGCGTTATTTTTCGCGTCGTAAAGCACAAACGCGCCGACCGTATCTTTGAAAATCGCGTTTAATTTTTGCCGGTTCCGCGCCGGAACCGGCTGTTCGGCGGAGCGGCTTTGCGCGGCGGCGCAAAGCGAAAGTAAAAGTATAAAGACAATTAAGAATAAAGATTTTTTCATTAGCATTTTATACTACGAAGAATTTCGTATTTAGACTGTATACGAAAACTTTCGTAGATGTCAAGAAGAAATTTTCATAAATTCGATTTGGCTTTAAATTAAGGTCTTGTTAAATTTTTTATATGTCTCTGGAAACTGATTTTATCGTCATCGGAAGCGGGGTCGCGGGCTTGCGCGCTTCGATTGAGCTTGCCCGAACCGGCGCGCGCGTCACCGTTTTGACTAAAGACAAAGCGAGCGAATCGAACACCGAATACGCGCAGGGCGGCGTCGCGGTCGTCTTGTCGGACGACGACAACGCCGAGCTGCACGAGGAAGACACGCTCGTTGCGGGCGCGGAACTCTGTGACGAAAAAGCGGTCGAGACGCTCGTCGCCGAAGGCACAAAATATATCAAGCAGTTAATCGAATGGGGAACGGAATTCGACCGCGAGGGCGGAAAACTGATTTTCACGCAGGAAGCCGCTCATTCGCGCCGCCGAATCCTGCACGCGCACGGCGATTCGACCGGAAAGGAAATCGTGCGCGCGCTGATTGCCCGCGCGCGAGCGGAAAAAACGATTGTTCTGATGCCGTTTGCCAACACGGAAAGTTTGATTGTTTCGGACGGAAGATGCGTCGGCGTCCGTTTTCTCGACCCGATTTTGCGCGCTCCGCGCGAGATTTTCGCTAAAGCGGTCGTTCTCTGCACGGGCGGCGCGGGGCAGCTTTATATGCACACGACCAATCCGCCGGTGGCGACCGGCGACGGAATGTCGATGGCTTATTTTGCGGGCGCGGAGATGGCTGATATGGAATTCATTCAGTTTCACCCGACGGCTCTGAATCTGGAAAACGCGCCGCGTTTTTTGCTGAGCGAGGCGATGCGCGGCGAAGGCGGAATTTTGCGCAACCGATACGGCGAGCGTTTTATGTCGCGCTACGACGAGCGCCTGGAACTGGCGCCGCGCGATATCGTTTCGCGCTCGATTGTCGCCGAGATGCGGCGGACCGGAACGCGAACGGTTTTTCTCGATATGACTGCGCTCAGCGAGGATTTTCTCAAAAACCGCTTTCCGAAAATTTATGAAACGTGCGAATTTTACAGCTTGAACATCGCGAAAGATTTATTGCCCGTTTCGCCCGCCTCGCATTATTGTATGGGCGGCGTGCGGACGGATTTGCACGGCAGAACGACGGTCGCGGGGCTTTACGCGGCGGGCGAAGTTTCGTGTACGGGCGTTCACGGCGCGAACCGGCTCGCTTCCAATTCACTGCTCGAAGGCTTGGTTTTCGGCGCGCGGGCGGGCGAAGCGGCGATTGAAGACAATGCAAAATTCAAAGTGCAAAAGGCAGAATCGGAAGCCCGGCACTCAGCGCTGAGCACTGAGCACTTTTCGGAAATTTCGACGGCGGTGAAAAAACGCGTCAAGCGCGTGATGTGGGAACGCGTCGGAATTTTGCGCGATAAAGACTCTCTGCAAAGGGCTTTGGCGGAATTCGAGCAGATTTCGGACGCCAACTTAAGCGTTTCCTCGCGCAACTTTGTCACGCTGGCGATGCTGGTCACGAGAGCCGCCGTGTGGCGCGAGGAATCGCGCGGCGGGCATTTTCGAACGGATTTTCCCGAACGCGACGAAAAATGGCGCGTTCATTCGATTCAAAAAACCGGCGCGGCGATCGCGCCCGCCGAAAAGATAAACTTTGCGGCTGAGAATTTTTCGACATAAGGAAAAAGCGAGAAATAATTGCCGGCTTGTTAAACAAACTTTTGCCTGCCTGCAATATGCTTCCAACGCCCGCAGTATTGTCCAAACGCCCGCCAGATAAGTCATTCGCGCGCAATACGGAACTTTTTCCCGCAACATCGAAACCTTCATACGCCGGACTCGATATTTGTCCGCTCGCTTGAAATTTCGCCCGCTGTTTATTTACGGTTTCATTTTTCGGCGCCGGATTTATTTTTTTATTTGGCGTTGCAGCGTAAATCCGCAGTCGGATTCCGACCTGAAAAAGGCTTAGAAAAATGAGTAAACTCCTGATAAAACGAACATTGACGATAGTTTTAGTTTCGGCGTTTTGGTTGACGCTGCCGGTTTATGCAAAAGAGCCGCTTTTCGCCGATTTCGGGCAAAGCGGAAAAATCTACGCGTTTGAATCTTTTCTGCGCACCGAATTGTTTTTCGGCACGGCTAAACGGGACGGCTCGGCGGTTTCGGAAGAAGAATGGCAAAAGTTTCTGGCTGACGAAGTGACACCGCGTTTTCCCGCCGGATTTACCGTTCTGGCGGGCGACGGGCAATACGGCGATAACGGGAAAATCATCCGCGAAAAGAGCTTTGTTTTAATTATTCTTTATCCGCTGAAAACGCGAAAAAGCAGCCGCCGGAAAATCGAACGGATTCGCAATGCCTATGTTAAAGCCTTTCAGCAAAAGTCAGTGATGCGCGTGGATTTTCCGCAGGTAATGCAGGTTTCGTTTTAAGAAAATTTCCTTGACCTAAACGCCGATTAAATAAAAAGCTGCGCTTCCCTTTCGAGAAACGCAGCTTTTATCGCATCAAACGAAGCCGATTTTAAACGCCCGGCATCGCTCTCTTTAAAGGTTTCAGAATCAGGAATAAAATCACGCCGATAGCGGCGCACATCGCAGCAATCACCAGGAAAAACTTCGAGTGCGACCACACCGTCCATTGCACGCCGATGGTTCCGACCAGATAGTTTCCGATTGATGTCGCCGCAAACCAGCCGCCCATCATCACGCCGCGCAAGCGTATCGGCGCGACCTTTGAAACCAGGGATAAGCCCATCGGCGAGAGCATCAACTCGCCGAGCGTGATAACGGCGTAAGCGATGATTAACCACCACGGCGAAACTCTGCCGACATCGCCGCCGGAAATCGCGCCCCAATACATAATCAGGTAAGCGGCGGCGACCAGAAACATCCCGATTCCCATTTTCGCCGGCGTCGAAGGCTCCAGCCCGCGTTTATCGAGCCAGCCCCAGAAAGCGATTAAAGGAAACGTCAGCACAATCACCCAGAAGGGATTAATGGCGTTGGAAATAACGCCGGAAATATCATCGCCGCTGACGATGCCGAGCGTCAGGATTTTGACCAGAATCGGCACGACCGCCGAAGCCGTCCAATCGGTGTTGTCGTTTGCCCAATACGTCCACGTCGAGCCGTTCTGGTGAAACGCCATCCAGAAAACGATGACGATAAGGAAAATAACGATTAACGCCACGATACGTCTTGAATCGGAAATCGAATCGATCAGATTTCGGCGCGGCTCGTCGGTTTTCGCCGCATCGACGGATTTTTCAACCGGCGGCAAATCTTCGGTCGTCAAAGACGCCTGCGGCTCGTTGCCTCTGACGGCGCTCGTGTCGTCGGCGGCGGAAGCTTTGGCGCCCGCGCCCGTTCCCACATCGACGCCTTCGATGTGTCGTTTGAATAAAATCAGAATTCCGACCGAAACGAGCATTCCGGCGGCGGCGACGGCAAACGCGGCGTGGTAGCCGAAGCTGCTTCTGACCGCTTCCATTACCAGCGGCGCTAAGAATGCGCCGACGTTGATGCCCATATAGAAAATGTTAAAGGCGCGGTCTTTCAAATGGCTGCCTTCGGGATAGAGCTTTCCGACCATCGCCGAGACGTTCGGTTTGAAAAAGCCGTTGCCGATAACCAGGCAAACCAGGGCGAGATACATTATCCCGACCGAGCGGAACGATAAAAGCAAGTGTCCCGCCATAAAAAAGAAGCCGCCGATAATAACCGACTTGCGATAGCCCAAAGCCCTGTCGGCAATAAATCCGCCGATGAGCGGAGTGAAATAGACGGCGGCGAGATAATACGAATAAAGTCGTGTCGCATCATTACGCACCCAGCCGAAGCCTTCCTCGGCGTTCTGCAAATAAAGCGTAAACAGCGCGAGCATCGAATAAAAACTGAATCGCTCCCACATTTCCGCGCCGAAAAGCACGTAAAGACCTTTCGGGTGCGTCGTCAAATCGGCTGTCCCGCCAGCATCATTCATCGTTCCTACGTTTGCACTCATTAATTTACCCTCTGTTTATTTGAATTTTAAAAAGAATTGGGCAAAATATAGCAGATAAATTATCCAACTAAAAGGAAAACTTTAAAAAAATGATGAAAAGAGTTTCGGCGCTGTTGTCTGTGGCGCTGTTTTTATTAGTTTTCGGCGCGGCGGTCGAAGCGTCGGCGCAGAAACGGAAAGCGGTCGGCGCGGCGGAAGCGAGCGGCACTTTTCGTTCCCATTTCAGAGGCAGATTCAAAAGTAATTACAACCAAATCAAAATTCTGGCGCTCGGTAAAGGCAAATTGCAGGTCGCTTTCGAGCTGATGTATCCGCACCTGGACGGCGAAGGCGAGTTTACTGCGAATACGGGCATGGCGGAAGGCGTTGCCGAAATCAAGGGCGATACGGCGGTTTTTACGACCGAAGAATTCGGCGGATGCCGGATTACCATCAAATTCGTCAAACCGGGCGTCATCAATGTGACGCAATCAATCGACGAGGGCGCGTGCGGCTTCGGCTTTAACGTGCGCGCCGACGGCACGTATAAAAAAACGAGTCGGGCAAAACCGAAATTCGGCGAGTAACGCCCATTAATCAGACGACGCACGGTTGCGAAAACGAAAACTTTCTGCGAGTATTTTATCGAAACCGTCACGAATCGAGTCGTAATTTTTTCAAAAACCTTTCCCTTTCAATTCAGGAGGCAGATGCAATCGGAAAACGTCACACAATATCGCTCGCCGCGAGTTTTAGCTTATCTGGCGATGTTTTTTCTCGGCAGTTTGTTTGTCACCAACCTGCTCAGTATGTTTTTCGGCTTCGGCGAGATTTTTTTCTACCGGAGTATCGAGCTTGACGGCGGCGAATATATATCCGTCTGGTTTATGCTTATCGCCTTGATCAGCATTCTGGAGCTTTTTCTATACGTCGCGACGGTCGTGTTTTTTTTGGTCTGGCTTTTCCGCGTTTATAAAAACCTGACGCCGCTGCGCGCGCCCAACCGGGAATATACGCCGGGCTGGGCGGTCGGCTGGTGGTTTATACCTTTCGCCAATCTGGTCAAGCCTTTTCAGGTCGTGCGCGAGGCGTGGCAGCAGAGCGACCCGGACTTTGACCCGAGTCTGAATTTTCTTTCCGGCGGCACCGGCTCGACGCCGACATTTCTGGGTTTCTGGTGGGCGTTCTGGCTGCTCTCCAACATTTCGTCCAATATCGCCTCGCGGCTGATGGATTCGAATAACGGCGCGGCGGCGGACGGTTTTGCGGTCGTCTGGATTATTGCCAGTATCTTATCTATGATTGCCGCGATTCTGGCTGTTTTCGTCGTCAAGAGCATCACTACGCGCCAGGACGAGCGCTATCAAAATCTTTTTAAAATGCAGGTTTATTCGCCGCCGCCGCCGCCGAATTTCAATCAGCCGAATTTCAATCAGCCGAATCGGACTTTTTAGCGATGGAATTATTTAAAAAACTCGGCGCTCAGGTGGAGACGCTCTGGCGGGAAAAAAATTACGACGAGGAGCTTTTTCCGGCGATTGCGGCGCAGGCTTTGAAAGATGCCGATTTGCCGCCGAAGGTTTCGGCGTGGGAAGTTATCGAATGGACTCTGCGCGAAACCGTTCTGCCCGAACAGCGCGATTTGTCCGCCAGATTCGCCGACCCGCCGATAACGCTCTATAACAGCCCGCGTTTTCACGTCGACGTTTATTTCTGGCTGGAAGGCACGACCTCGATTCACCAGCACGGCTTCTGCGGCGCGTTTCAGGTTTTGCACGGTTCGAGCCTGCACAGTCATTATGATTTCGAGCTGCGCGAAAAAATTAATATTTTTACCGAAATCGGCGACATAAATTTAAAAGCCTGCCGGCTGCTCGGCGTCGGCGACGTGCAGGAAATCTGGGCGGGTAGACGTTATATTCACGGTCTTTTTCATCTCGACCAGCCGTCGGCGACGATTGTCGTCCGCACGCATCGCAGCCCGCTGGCGATGCCGCAGTATAATTACGAAAAACCTTTTTTGGCGATTGACCCGTTTTTTGAAGAACCGGCGACGATTAAAAAATTGCAGGCGCTGACGGCGCTGATTCGCGTGCAGCATCCCGACACGGACGCGCGGATTACGGAATGGCTTGAAACGGCAGATTTTCAAACGTCTTTTGCGATTCTTTCAAAGGTCAAAAGCTATCTCGGCACGGGCGGCATCGACCGGGTTTTCAATCTTTCCGGCGCACAGGAGCGTTTTGAAAAATTTCTGGAAGCGAGCCGCTTGCGGCACGGCGCGCTGGCGGACGTATTTCCGAAAATTTTCCGGCATCAGGACAAGCTCACTCAAATCCTGCGCCAGCGCGCGCTGGTCACAAATGCCGAGCATCGTTTTTTTCTAGCGCTGCTTTTGAACGTCGAAGGCAAAGAGCGAATTTTTTCGCTGGTCAAAGAGCGCTTTCCCGACGCCGAAGCGCTGGAAAAAATTCTGGATTGGACTTATGATTTGGCGCAGACGAAAGTTTTCGGCTCGAATATGCCGAACGCGCTCGGCATCGAAGATTTTGACGATATGGATTTGTTTGTGCTGGAAAGTCTTTTGAAAGACCGCTCGGAAGCTGAGATGCGCGAAGCTTTGCAAACCGATTACGGGACCGAGGCGACCGAGGAAACGGCGCGCAATCTTTCGGCAAAAGCGGAAAAAATTCGTCAGGCGGTGATTTTCGAGCCGCTTCTGGATTTAGGGAACAAAGGCTGAATCGACTGCTATTCTGTTTATTCTTTTCAGCCTTTATCCCTTAAAAAAAGCCCCGACCGCGAGGAGGGCAAAGCAGTCAGGGCTTGCAATTAACTCCAAATTCCCGTTTGGAGTTAAAATTATTCAAAGCAACTTCTTTGATGTTCGACGACCAATTACTGTTGCTTTCCCGGGAAAGAGGCTGAGCTTATAAGCTCAGCCTCTTTCGCTTTTTACTACTGAGCCGGAATCGGAATGTCGCCGTTTAAGCCGAAGAATCTGGCTTCAAAAGCGCCGTCGCTGCTGCGCAGGATATACCACGCGCCCTCAGCTTTGCGGAACACCGCGATGTCCATTTTACCGTCTTTATCGTAATCGCCCGCGACCGGAACGTCGGTGCTGATGCCGAACTGGGTAGCGACAAACTGGTCGTTCGAGCTGTTGATGCGATACCAGCTTCCCGTTGTCGGGCGGTAGACCGTCAGATCGTCTCTGCCGTCGCCGTCGAAGTCACCCGCGATGGGTAAATCTTCGCTGACGCCGAAGTGCAATCCGCGGAACTGACCGTCACGGCTGCCGAGCCAATACCAGTCGCCGACATTTGGGCGGAAGACCACGATGTCCGTTTTACCGTCACCGTCGAGGTCAGCCGGAACAGGCTTGTCGCCGTTTTGTCCGAACTGGACGATGGTGTAACCGGCGTCGGTCGAGCGCTTGATATACCAGTAGCCGTTGCCCGGACGGAAGACAGCCAAGTCTTGCAGACCGTCG
>DASVRL010000447.1:0-9357 GCA_036388635.1 Pyrinomonadaceae bacterium | reverse complement strand
TTACTTTTTTTGGAAAGGCTTTGGTAACCTCTCCGGTTCGAAAGCCTGAGCTTGCCGGCTTTTCCGCCGTCGACGCGGACTTTCAGTTTGTGCCATTTGCCGTCGAAACTGTCGGCGTAAAAACCGAGCACGTATTGATTTTCGACTTCCGCCTGAATTTTTTTACAGATGGCGTAGATAAAAAGGCGACTCTGAATCTCGCGCTGGAAGATTTGCCCGCCGCTCGTTTTGCTTAACTCGGCGAGCACCGCCTCGTTCAGTTCATTGGTTTCCGTCAGTCCCAGAGTCTGTCTGCCCTGATTGCGGTGAACGTCCGAATATCCCCACTGAAGCTTGTTTTCGTCGTGAAAAGCGATGGTATAAATCGGCAGGTTTACGCTGCGCAGATGCAGGCGCAGTTCTTTCAGGCTGTGATGGCTCGAATGGTCTTCGCCGTCGGTCAAAACCAGCAGCACCTGTTTCGAATTTTTTCTTTCGCGGATTTTGCCGGAAGCCGCAAAAATCGCGTCGTAAAGCGAATTCGGCGTCGTCGGTTTAAGGTCGGTAAGGTTTGTCTGAATCTGCTCGTTGGTCGGCACAAAATCCGTCGTCAAGCTGCCGCGCTCGTTAAAAACCGTGACGAAAAAATTATCTTTCGGCTTCAGCTCTCTGGTAAATTTGCGGAGCGATTCCAGAACGTTCGCCGAGCGCTCGCTCGTCGTCGGGTGCATATCGTAGACGATGCCGAACACGACCGGCGCTTCCGCCGCCGAAAACTCGTCGATGACCTGCGGTAAATTATTGTCTAAAATCTGAAAATCTTTTTTCTGCAAGCCTTTGACGTAATTGCCCTGGCGGTCGGTGACGGCGATATTCATAGTCACCAGATTCGTTTCGACGCGAATCGTGTCGTCGCCATCGTCCTTCTCCTGCGCCGGCGTATAAATTGAAAATGCGGACAATAAAGCGGCTGTCAGCAATAATGATTTAACGAATTTCATATTCTTGTTTCCTTCGATATATTTTTTAATTACCGCTTGGTCTGAACTTTATAAATATCTAAATTAATAAACGCGGTCGGCGAATTTTTGTTTCGGAATAAGCCTTAAAAGAATTTTGAATTATGAATATTAAATTTTGAATGAATCGTCGAAGCAGCAATTCATAATTCAAAACTTTTTATGATAATCTTGAGCGCGTAGTTTCCGATTTCAAAAATCCATCTAAATTTATAGAAGAAAATATGCTGGCGTCAATCTTTTTGTCTTTCTTTTTTCTTTTTCAGGCTCCAAACGTTTCGCCGCGTCCGGCGGAAACTCCGAAACCCGCGCCCGCTGTGCAAGCCGACGAGCCGCCCGTCGTCACCAGACACACGGCGAGAGTAGGGAATCGGACGTTGAATTACAACGTCACGACCGGTTATATGCCGATTCGCAACGCGCAGACGGGCGAAGCGGAAGCGCGAATTTTCTTTATGGCTTACACGCTGGAAAATCCGCCGGCGAATCGACCTTTGATGTTTTCTTTTAACGGCGGACCCGGCTCGGCTTCCGTCTGGCTGCATATGGGCGCATTGGGTCCGAAGCGCGTGAAAATGCTCGATGACGGCTTGATGCCGCCCGCGCCGTATCAGATGGAAGACAACGACGCGACGTGGCTGACGGAAACGGATTTGGTTTTTGTCGATACGGTCGGAACCGGTTATTCAAGAGCGACGAAACCGGAATTCGGCAGTAAATTTTTCAGCGTCAACGGCGACATCGAATCGGTCGGCGAATTTATAAGGATGTATCTCGGACGCTACGAGCGCTGGTCGTCGCCGCTTTTCCTGGTCGGCGAAAGTTACGGCACGACGCGCGTTTCGGGTTTGTCAAATCATCTTTTCGAGCGCGGAATCGGCTTAAACGGCATTCTGCTCGTCTCGACCGTTTTGAATTTTCAGACGATTCGCTTTGCCGAAAACAACGATTTGCCGCTCGTCCTGATTTTGCCTTCGTATGCTGCGACCGCCTGGTATCACAAACGGCTTTCGCCGCAGATGCAGGCGAAATCAATCAGGGAAATCGCGCAGGAAGCCGAAAATTTCGCGATGAACGAATATCTGCCCGCGCTGATGCGCATCGAACGTCTTTCGGCGGCAGAAAGAGCAAATCTTTTGGAAAAATTCAGCCAGTTGACGGGCTTGAGCAGGGAATTCGTCGAGCGCAATAATTTTCGCGTCGACCTCGGCGAATTTAATAAAGAGCTTTTGCGCGACCGTCGCCGCACGACCGGACGGCTCGACAGCCGTTTTACCGGCATCGACCGCGACGCGGCGGGCGACAATGCCGAAACCGACCCGAGTATGAACGCGATTCGCCCGCCTTACACTTCCGTTTTCAACGACTACGTGCGGCGCGAACTGGGTTTCAAATCCGATTTGGAATATTACATCCTGGGCGGCGGAGTCGGAACCTGGAACTGGAACGTGAACAACGGCTACACCGACACTTCGATGAGCCTCAAATCGGCGATGTCGAAAAATCCGTATATGAAAGTGCTGCTCGCCAACGGTTATTACGATATGGCGACGCCGTTTTTCGCCGCCGAATACACGATTTCGGCGATGAATCTCGACCCGCAGTTAAGACAAAACATCATTTTCACCTACTACGAAGCCGGGCATATGATGTATATCGAAAAAAATTCTCTGCGAAAATTAAAGGAAGACGCGGCGGCGTTTATTCAAAGCTCGATGCGCAGGTAAGTGAAAAGCGACAGGTGATAAGCGTTGGATAATCGGGAAGAAAATTCTTCCTTTTTTACTCGATTACCTATCACCCGTCGCTTTTTTTATTTTCTGAAATCGGCGCAGCCCTTCGTCTCGATTTTCGCCAGGTAGTTCAGCGCATAGCGATAGCCGATGTAAACGCTTTGAACGTTGACGTTTTCGACCTTATCGCGCGTGCCGTGCAGAAATTCCTGCCAGTTTGGCGCCATGCCGTGAAGCGAAATAGCGGGAATTTTTTGTTTCTGGAAAGATGCCGAATCGGAGCTGGCGTTTTGGATTCCCGCATTGGCAAAGGGAATTTTCAACTCTTTGGAAGTTTCTTTCGCCAAATCAATCAGTTTCGAATCGGAAATATTCGTCATCGCCTGCGGGTATGTAAAACCAAAGCTGTCGAAATTGACCATCGCGCAATACTGTTCGCGTTTTTCCTTCGGAATCGCTTCCGCCATCTCTTTTGAACCCAGAAGTCCGAGTTCTTCTTTGCCGAAAGCGGCGAAAACAAAAGTTTTCTGCGTGTTGAAATCCTTTATCGTGCGGTAGAGATTCGCCAGAATAACGACGCCCGTCCAGTTGTCGAGCGCGCCGCAGCCGTCGCTGACCTTATCGTAATGCGCGCCGACGACAACCGTTTCCTCGGTCTTGCCCTTTTTCGTGACGATGACGTTTTCGACGTTTTTTATTTTTTCGACTTTGATGTCGGCGTCGGTCGCGCCCATTTTTTTGAACAATTTTTTGACGGCTTCGAGCCGCTCGTCGTTTTTGCAGACGTTTAAGGCGATGTCTTCCTTGATTTCGGCTTCGGTCGAAATTTTTGCGCTCTCCTGCGCCCGGCTACTGACGGCGGTGAAAGCAAAAAGTAAAAATAAAGCGGAAAGCAGATTTTTTACGAGGCTGTATTTATTCACTATGTCGCGTTTTCCTTTTAAAATATTTACGGCTTGTAAAAAGCACGAGTTTATAATTTTAAAATATTAGCTTAAGCAACGCAAAAACCGGAAGGATTTTCTGATTCTTCCGGTTTTTGGCTTTTTATCTGTAACCAAATGAGCGATTTACCTGGCGGCAGGCGGCGGATTCGTCGGATTCGTGTCCCGAAATTCCTGCACTTCGACTTTGCGTCGTTTGGGAATCAAGCCCGCCAAGCCCGCCAAGCCGAGCAGCCCGAGCCAGCCCCAATCGAAATCATTATCGCGCTCGACGGTTCTCGTTTCGGTTCTTGTTTCGGTTCTGTTATCGTTGCCTCGGTCGACTCGACCGTTGCCATTTGTGTTCGGCTGCGCATATACCAGAAAGGCTGTCATCGCTACCAGAATCAAGACAATAACGCTGTATCTGATGATTCTTACAATATCTAAAACTTTCATAATCGTCCCTCCTTGTTTTTCAGGCGAATCGTGTTTTACACGTTCGCGAAGATAAATTTTAGCTGTTGGCGCGGCGCGTATTAACGTCGTCGCTGCTGTTATTAGCGTCGGAATTGATTTCGGCGATTTCGACTTCGTTGCGGCGGATGGTTTCGTGAACCGTTTCGACGTGTTCGGTCACGTTTTTGCCAATCACGATTTCTTCGACGACGCGCGCCTGTTTTCCGACGACGGGAACTTCGGCGTGTTCGGTGATAACCAGTTCGCCCTCGCGGAAGTTCGACAAATCGGTGTCGGTCACTTCGCGGTCAACCGCACGGCGATTGACGACAATGTGTTCTTCGCGCAATCTCAGATTTGCTTCGACCGGCTTTTCGACGATGCGGCTTCTGAGGCGCGCGCCCTCGCGCTGGACAATCTGTTTGCCGACCTGAAGCTGTTCTTCGATAACCGGAATCGACGTTTCGTTCTGAATATTAGCTGCGTTTTGCGGCGTTTCCGCCACGGCGCCGGGAGCGCCAGCTAAATTTTGCCCGTATTGCAGGTTTTGCTCGTTATTTTGCAGGTTTTGCCAGTTGGACGGCAGGTTTTGCTGATTGGATTGCGACGAGTGACCGTCGACGTCGATTGCGCCGTGGCGGTCGAGAATTTCGGCGGCTTCGCGCGCTCTTTCCAGCGAATCGACCTGAACGGTGATAATCGCGTCCGCATCGGCGGCTGCGGCGGTATAATTTCTCGCGGTTTTTTTATCGCCGCCGAACAGCGAGTTGAAAAAATTGCCGATACTTTCGCTGACGCCCGTTTCGGTGACGACGACTTGCGTCGAATTCTGGACGTCGCTCATACTACGGTTTGAAACGTCGATGTTTTCGCGCAGAAAGCCCTTCTGAATCAATTCCTGCGTCGCCGCGCCCGCGCTGCTTCTGTTATCAAATAAACCTACTACTGTGTGTATCATTTAAATTTCCCCCTTTTCGGCGATTTAATTTTTTAAACACCTTTTTCGCGACTCAAGTTTTCATTTTCGACCGAGCGATTAATCTCCACTTCCTCTTTCAGCAAAGTAACCTGCTGCGGCTTGTGTTCTTCGATGATTTGTTTGCGAACGCGCAATTCCTCGACCAGGACGAGGCGTTTTTGATAAAAAATCTGTTCCTCGACGACCGGAATAATCATCGTGTCGCCCTCTTGACGCACCAGCGGCGCGGCATCGACGACCTGATTTATAGGGATGCGCTCGACATCGACCTGCTCGCGCATAAACGGCACGTCGATCAGCTGTTCGTGCTGGCTGATTCGCTTGGAGATACGAACTTTTCCGGTTTCCACCACTTTTTTATCAAACGTAACCTGTTCCTGTATGACCGGAATCACCATCGCCGCCTTATCAGCTGGCGTTTGGTTTTGCTGCGTTTCCGTGTTTACGCTTTCCGCCGGATTTGCCATTATCTTCTCCTTTGATATTTTGTGCATAAATGTAGTTGCGATGTTTTGGACGTAGCAACTAACGTTCCATTTAGCATCTGGAAGGCTGGCAAAAGCGCCTCGAAATTATTCTAAGCTGTTTGGCGGGTATTATTTAGACGGGTTTGAGCATTCGCAATTTTAATTCAGGAACTGCGATTTGAAGCGGTCAGGAAAAGCGCCGATTGTATCGAATCAATCCAAAGTGTAAATATCTGATTTTTATTTAATTTTTATGTTCGGATTTTCCCGCCAGCAGATTGACGGCGTGTTGGAGCGCGGGTTTGATAATCTCGAAACATTCGCGCGCGCCGTTCGGCGAGCCGGGCAGATTGATAATCAGACATTTGCCGCGCGTCCCGCAGATGCCGCGCGAAAGCATCGCCATCGGCGTTTTTGGCAAAGTTCCGAAACGCATCGCTTCCGCCATTCCGGGCACTTCCTTTTCGACGACGGCGCGCGTCGCTTCCGGCGTGTTGTCGCGCGGCGCCAGACCGGTTCCGCCGGTCGTTAAAATCAAATTTACGTCGTCGCGCGCGGCTTGCGTTTGTAATAATTCCGCGATTTTTTCCGTGTCGTCCGAAACGATGATTTTGTCCACCACTTCCGCGCCCGCCGCCAGCAGCAAGCCGACCAGCGTGACGCCCGAAACGTCGTCTTTTTCCTCGCGCGAATCGCTGACGGTAATGACTACGGCGGAAATTTTCTCATTCATGATTTTGCGAATTGTCGTTTAGCCCGGCGGCTCTTTATCAACGGCGGCTGCGGCGGCTGTTTTTTCATAATGCCCCTGTGCATTTATCATTTATCATTTATCAATTTTGCTGCCGGACGATTCAGTGAATTATCAAATAATAAACGATAAGTGGTAAATGATAAATGATAAATGTTATTATTCCTCGATTTCCTTTTCGCTCTGCGTCTTGTATTTGCCGACGACGATAATCGCGTTTTTATCGCGCCCGCGCGCCGCTTCGATTTTTTTCATCTTTTCTTTGGTGACTTTCACGCCGGCATCGACGATGACGCGCTCTATTTTAACGCCTTTGGCGATTATCGCCTGCGGCAGCACGATTGAATCTTTTACTTCCGAGCCTTTTTCGACCGTTACGCCCGAGCTTAAAACCGAGCGCGAAACCTTTCCGTACAGGCGGCAGCCCTGCGCGACGAGACTGTTTTTGACGTCAGCCGAGCCGTACAGAAAAGCCGGCACGAGTTGCGGCGCGAGCGTCAAAATCCGCCACCGCTCGTCGTCGAAGATAAATTTCGTTTTCTCGTCGAGAAGGTCAATCTGCGACTGCCAGTAACTTTTAATCGTCCCGACGTCGCGCCAGTAGCCGTTCAGACGATGCTCGAAAACATTGCCCTGCTCGACTAAAAAAGGAATCAGCTCGTGCCCGTAATCTTTTATCTCGTCCTTTGTTTCCTTTAGTTTCTTGAGCGTTTCAATCAAAACCGGCGCTTCGTAAATGAAAATCTCCGTCGTGATTAAATCGTTTTTCGGCTTTTCAGGTTTGTATTCGAAGTTTGTGACGCGCCCGTTTTTGTCTGCCTCGACGACACCGAAACGCGAAGCGTTTTCGCCTTCCGGCAAGCGCGTCGTGACCATCGTGAGCGCGGCTTTTTTCTCCAGATGCGTCCTGATGGCGTCCTGGAAATCGAGTTTGTAAACGTGGTCGGCGCTCAGAACGATTAAAATGTCGGGATTGAATTCTTCGATCAATTCGAGATGGCGAAAAATCGCGTCGGCGTTTCCCTGGGCGAATCCGCCCTGGTCGCCGGATTTATTCTCATTTCGCTCGAAAGGCGGCAGCACCTGCAAGCCGCCGTATGTGCGGTCTAAATCCCAGGGTCTGCCGTTCGACAAATGCTCGTTCAGCGTGTGCAGCTCGTATTGCTCGATAACCCAAACGTCCGAAACGCCGCTGTGCAGGCAGTTGCTCAAAGCGAAATCAATCAGCCGGTAAAATCCGGCGAAAGGCATCACCGGCTTGGCGCGTTTTTCCGTCAAAAGCCCGAGCCGCCCGCCCGCGCCGCCCGCCAGAATAAGAGCGAGAATCTTTTTTCGTGGAAGCATTTTTAAAGGATAAAGGATAAAGGCGAAAGGCGAAAGTAAAACAAAGATTTTATCCTTCCAACTAGCCTGCCGTCGATTCGATTTTCTCGATTTCGCGCTGTCTTCTGCCATAGAAAATACTCAGAATCACGCCGCAAACCACTAAGCTCATTCCGATAACCGATTCGAAAGTCTGCGCTTCGCCGAAAACGAACCAGCCGAACAATAAGCCGTAAATCAAGCCCGAATAATTGACGATTGCCACGCTCGCGGCTTTTTCCTTTTGCAGCGCGTTGGTCAGAAAAATCTGCCCGAATTGCGACGATAAACCAACAAGAAATAAATAAAGCCAATCCCAGCCGCGCGGCGTCTGCCAGTTGAAAATCGTGAAAAGAAATCCGGCGACGACGCCGATTAATTGAAAATGCAAAACGACCGTCAAAGGATGCTCGCGCTCGCGCAAGCTGCGGACAAGGTTGTAAGCCACGCCCGAACAAAACGCCGAAATGACGCCGATAAAAAGGAAGAAAAACGAAATCCGCGTGTCGAATCTCTCGATAAACAAAACGCCGGAAAAAGCAATCGCGTAAAAAAGCCATTGCCGCCGCTTAACGTTTTCGCCGAGCAGAAAAATGGCGATAATCGTCGTAAAAATCGGCGAGAGATACTGAATCGTCATCGCCGAGGCGAGCGGAATATTCTGCACCGTGACAAAGAAAAAATACAGCGCCGTCGTGCCGAAAAGCCCGCGCAGCAGAAGCTGTTTCCGGTTCGAGCCTTTCCAATCCGCACCGGCTCGTCGCAAGCCGTAAAAACAAAAAACAGAGCCGACCAGACAGCGAAAAAAGACGATTTCCATCGCCGGCAGATGCGAGAGCTGTTTGACGAAAACGTTTGCCAGCGAAAAAGCGAGCGTCGAATAAAACATCTGACGCACGCCTTCGCCCAAAAATGAAGTTTTGCCGCCCGAATCTGCCGCCGCCGAATCCATTAATAATTATGCCTCTGAAAGATTTTAGTTTAACATTTATCGGTCGCGTAACAGAAAAGCAGCGTTGCCGGAATTTATGATTAATCTGCCTGTCATTTCAAACGCCGAAGATTTCGAGCGACATTTCGACGCCGCATTCTGGCGCGATTTTGCCGTCGCCATCTGCCGCCGCCACAAACTGTCTTTCCGAAATCTCCAACGCTCGAACGGCACGGAACACATTGTTTTTTTTGTCGACGCGGATTTCGTCATCAAAATTTACACGCCTTTTCGCGGCGGCTTTCGGCGCGAGAAAGCCGGACTCGAATTCGCCCGCCATAAAACGAGCCTGATGACGCCCAAAATTCTATTTGAAGGCGAAATCGAAAATTTTAAATATCTTATTTTAAGCCGGCTGCAAGGCGTTTTGATGACCAGAGAAATCTGGCTCGGCTTGGAAACGCGAAATCAAGCGCAAGTCGTTGCGCAGCTTTCAAAGGGATTAAAAGAACTGCATTCGCACGACGCGCGGGCGATAGATTTCGACTGGCAAAAATTTATCGGGCATCAATCGGCGACCGTCTTCGAAAGACAAAAAGCGAGCGGCGCCAGTCACGAATGGCTGGAGCGCCTGCCGAATTATTTAGAGGAAAGCCTGTCGCTTTTGCCGGAAAATTCCGGCAATGTTTTTCTGCACGGCGACGTTCATTTCGGCAATCTGCGCCTGTTTGAAACGGGCGGGAAATGGCAAATT
>DASVRL010000446.1:0-12412 GCA_036388635.1 Pyrinomonadaceae bacterium | reverse complement strand
CGGATAAAAGGTACGCCGGGGATAACAGGCTGATCCTGCCCAAGAGTTCACATCGACGGCAGGGTTTGGCACCTCGATGTCGGCTCATCTCATCCTGGGGCTGAAGAAGGTCCCAAGGGTTTGGCTGTTCGCCAATTAAAGAGGTACGTGAGCTGGGTTCAGAACGTCGCGAGACAGTTCGGTCCCTATCTGGTGTGGGCGTAGCAGAATTGAGAGAATCTGTCCTTAGTACGAGAGGACCGGGATGGATTGACCTCTAGTGTACGTGTTATCGCGCCAGCGGTAGCGCACGGTAGCTAAGTCAAGCATGGATAAACGCTGAATGCATCTAAGCGTGAAGCCAGACTCAAGATTAGTTCTGCCAGTGAGACTCGTCGTAGACCACGACGTTGATAGGTTGGAGATGTAAGTGCAGTAATGTATTTAGTTGACCAATACTAATTGTCCCAAGGCTTGACCATAAAATTTGTTGAATAGCAAACAGCAAATTTACGGTTTAGTTACGCAACTAAGAAGAAGTAGTAGTACTAAGAGAAAATCATTCAATTGTCATTTTCAAAACTTTAAGTTTTTGATATTTTAAGTTTTCCGGTGGTTTTGTCGGTAGGGTCACACCCGTTCCCATCCCGAACACGGAAGTTAAGCCTATTAGAGCCGATGATACTGCATCTTTTCAGGTGTGGGAAAGTAGGAAGCCGCCGGATTTATTTTTAAAGAAAAAGCCTGTTCATTTTTGAGCAGGCTTTTTTGTTGCCTCTTTATCTCGGTCTATGATATTATCCGCTCGATTTTATAACGTCACACATATTTGCGATTAAAGGAGAAAGATTATGAATAAAAAGTTTATTGACAAATTTCTACTATTGTTAGTTTATAGTTTTCTTCTTTCGCAAATAACAATTCAAGGACAACAAAGTCGACAAACGGATTCTGTAAAGATAGACATTTTAACTAACCTTACCGCAGAAGACATTCAAATTCTTTTGAAAGATGAAAATCCATTGGTGCTTAAGGGGCTTTCTGATAATCCCGAAAAGAAAAAGCAAGTTCTCGAAAGCTTGAGACAGGTATTAGCAATGGCAAATCAAGCGTTTAAGGATGGCTTGGTAAACATGCTGGAAATTAAGGAAGAGCTTGAATCAATCCGCACGGAAATCGCAGCCGCCAGCTACGATAAAAAGAAAAACGCAGACAAAGGTCCGATGCCGCCTTTCGGTTTTATCAGCGAAGACGAAGTAAAAGCTTTTTACGCCGAAGCTGGCAACGAAGCGAAATTTAAAACCTTTATCGACAGGAAAATTGCGCTAGCCAAAGAAGACGGTAGCATTCCGAAAGATCGCGAGCCGACCGAAGAACAACTCGCCACGGCGAAAGATTTCTACGCCAAAACCAGAATTTACGAAAAAGAAGCCGAATCGAAAAAAGGCGAACTCGGTAACGAGTATAATAGAAAAGTTCAACTTCAAGTTGGGTTGCAGCAAGCTCAGTATCTAGCACGGCTTTACGCCGATAAGATTTTGAAAGACAAAATCAGAGCTTCCAACGCGGAAGTGCAAAATTATATTGCCGGGCACCCTGAATTTAATACCGGCAAACAAAAAACTAAAGCCCAGAAAATTTTGCTGCGCGCCAAATCCGGCGAAAATTTTGCAAAATTAGCCAGAGAGTTTTCTGAAGACCCGAGTAGTAAAGAAAATGGCGGATTGTATGTAAATGTAAAAAAAGGTCAATTCGTTCCCGAATTTGAAAATGTCGCACTTTCACTACGAGTTGGACAGTTAGAACCAAATTTAGTCGAAACCAAATACGGGTTTCACATTATTAAACTTGAAAGAAAAGGTGTTGAAACTTATAACGTTCGTCATATTTTAATTTCAACAACGATAACTGACCCGAATAATCCGCTGATGCCGCCGATGTCCGTCGAAGATAGAGTTCGGACAAAGCTGGAAGAAGAAAAGGAGAAAAAGATAATGGACGAGTTGCTGGCAAGCAATCCTATTCAGATTCCCCTTGATTTTATCGTTCCGCAACCTTCCGCCGAACAGCTTGAACAGGTGAAGAAGATGCAGGAAATGCAGATGCAGCAGCAAATGCAGCAGATGCAGCAGCCGCAAGTTGAAACAGGAGAAAAGCCTGCGGTAAAGCGAAAAAAGAAAAAATTAAGAGCAAGAAAAGTAAGATAAATCAAAAGCCTATTTCCCAAACTTTAGTGTTGATGCGGATTGTTTAGTTTTGAAGTTTCGATTTGCACTAAGCCCCGTCAATCATCGTCATAATTGAAATTCGGGCAATTTTCCAATTGTTTTTTTGTCATTATTGATTATTTGTGAATTAAACAGGCTGGGAGAAATTTTGGACAACATATTACTCGAAAGCTATAATCAAAGTTGGCAAAAAGTGCCTCAAGTCCAATGAATTTCGATAAATTTTTTAAGTTAATATCCTATGCCGTCGCTTTGTGCGGATTGTTTGCCTTAACGGTTTCGGGCGGCGTCGGGATTCTGGTTTCGGCGGCTTTTATATTTGTCGCGGTTCTGGCGTGGTTTATCGAAGATACGCGCTGGCAATTGTCGGAGAGAATCGGAATCGTCCTGGTTTTTCTTTTTATACCGCTTTTTTATCTTGATTGGCGTTATCAGCTCAGCGGTTTTGCGGCGCGCGAGACGCTGGCGGCGGGCAGCTTGGCTCGTTTGATTTTAGTGCTTGCCGGAATCAAGCTTTTGCAGAGAAAGAACGACCGCGACTGGATTTTTCTTTATCTGATTTCATTTTTTGAAATCCTTCTCGCCGCCGGTTTGAGCATTAGCCCGTTATTTATTTTAGCGCTGGCTTTATATCTGCTTTTCGTCGTCTGTGCGATTGTCACGTTTGAAATCAAAAAAGCTTCAGGCAAAGTTCTGGAGAAAAAGTCCAATCAGAAAAACAAAATCAATTATCTCAACTTAGATAAGAAAACCATCTTCCGGCTGCCCGTTACCGCGACCGGATTGCTTATTATCGTCACGCTTTTTGCGGTTCCTTTATTTTTCTCGCTGCCGCGTGTCGGCGGCGCGGGCTTCGGCAAGAGTCTGAGCGGCGCGACGACCGGTTTTTCCGATTCGATTCGGCTCGGCGAAATCGCGCGCGTCCAGCAGAATAACGAAGTCGTGATGCGCGTTCGCATCGACGAAGCCGATAAAAATAAAATTCAAAATATCAGATGGCGCGGCGTGGCGCTGGATTATTTCGACAATTACGGCTGGCGCAAAACCAGAATCAATTTCAACGAGACTTTCGTCAAAACCGAAAGAGATTTTTTTCAGGTCGGCAACACGTCGAACGCTAATAATCTGGTGACGCAGACGATTTATCTCGAACCGCTCGACACGCCGGTTTTGTTTTCGCTTTCGCGACCGATAGCTTTTCAAGGCAGTTTCCAGTTATTGACCAAAGACGCGGAAGGCGCCGTCTCGGTCAGTCGCAGCGGCGGCGAAAGATTTTCCTATAAAGCTTATTCGGATGTCACGCAGCCGAGCGTCGAAAAATTAAAAAATGATGATACGGCTTACGCCCAGCAGCAGAAACGCTATTTGCAGCTGCCGCCAAAACCGATTGATGCCAGAATCGGCAATTTAGCCGCCGAAATAATTCGGTCGGCAAAAGCGGATAATCGCTACGACCAAGCGCGGGCAATCGAGTTTTATCTGCAAAACAATTTCGGCTACACGCTGGATTTAAGAGCGAGCGGCGAGGAGCCTCTGGCGGATTTTTTGTTCAATGTGAAAGAAGGGCACTGCGAATATTTTGCCACGGCGATGGCGGTAATGCTCAGGACGCAGGGCATCGCCACGCGCGTCGTCAACGGTTTTCAAACCGGCGAATACAATGAAACCGCCGATATTTACGTCGTCCGCCAGCGCGAGGCTCATTCGTGGGTCGAAGTTTATTTTCCGGAGGAAAACGCCTGGGTGACGTTTGACCCGACGCCCGCCGCCGGTCGATTTTCGGACGAGAATGCGACGGGCATCATCGGCAGTTTTAATAAATATCTCGAAGCGCTCGAAACTTTCTGGATTCAATACATCGTTTCCTACGATAATCAGGAGCAAAAGTCCTTGATGCGCTCGGTTCGCAACAGCGTTCAGGATTATCAAATCGAAGCCGTGACGTGGGCGAATCTTTTACAGATGCGTCTCGCCGATTGGTGGAAAGACGTGCGCGGCGACGGCGGTTTTGCAAAAAGCGCGTGGGCAATCGGTTACGGCGTTTTGTCTCTGCTCGGTTTGGCGCTGGGAATTTTCCTCGTCGTCGGGCTGTATCGAAGGCTCAAAAAATTGAAAATGTGGGAAAAGCTCAGAGCGTTCCTGCGGCGTGAAAAGGAAGATTCAATCGTCGAGTTTTACGAGCGAATGCAGAGACTTCTGGCGCATAAAGGCTTTCAGCGCGCCTCGCATCAAACGCCGCTCGAATTTGCTTTCGCGCTGAATATGCCGGAAGCCGTCAAGATTACCGAAAAATATAATCGCGTGCGATTCGGCGAAAAAGCTTTATCGAAAGACGAAGCGGGCGAAATTGAAAGCTGGCTGAAGAATCTGGAAGGAAAGCAATGAAGCTGGCGGTATTTGATATCGACAGAACCTTGACCGAAACCAACGAAGTCGATGATAAATGTTTCGTCAAAGCCTTTGCCGAGTCGCATCAAATAAGCGATATTGAAACGGACTGGACAAAATATAGACACGTTACCGATTCGGGAATTCTGCTGGAGATTTTTGAGAAAAGGCTGGAACGCGCGCCGCAAGAAAAAGATTTCACCGCTTTCAAACATTGCTTTGTCGAAAAACTGAGGGAATTTGCCGATAAAGATGCAAAACTCTTCGCCGAAATTCCGAACGCGAAAAAAATGCTTGAAAAATTAAGGCGCGAAAAAGATTGGGCGATTGCTTTAGCGACGGGATGCTTCTATGATTCAGCCGAGCTGAAAATAAAGGCGGCGAAAATGAATATCGAAGATTTTCCGATTGCCACGGCAGACGATGCCGTTTCAAGAGAAGAGATTTTGCGAATTGCAATCGAGAAATCGTCAGCTTATTACCGGCAAAACGAGTTTGAGAAAATAGTTTCCATCGGCGACGGAGTTTGGGACCTGCGAACGGCGAAGAATCTGAATTTAGAATTTATCGGCATCGCCGGCGGCAAACGCGCCGACAAATTGCGTCGGGAAGGCGCGGAATTCCTCATCGAAGATTTTAGAGATTATAAAAGTTTTTTAGAATATTTAAATAAATGAAAAAAGTAGGATTTGTCAGTCTCGGCTGCCCGAAGAATCTCGTCGATTCGGAAGTGATGATGGGACAATTAAAAGAGGCTGGCTACGAAATTACATCACAGGAAGCCGATGCCGAAATCGTCGTCGTCAATACCTGCGGCTTTATCGAATCCGCCAAACAGGAATCGGTCGAAGCGATTCTCGAAGCCACTTCGCTCAAAGCCGGCGGAAAAGCGAAGCGGGTCATCGTCGCCGGCTGTCTGGTCGAGCGTTACCGCGACGATTTGATGAAGGAATTGCCGGAAGTCGACGCATTTATCGGCACTAACCAGATAAACGATATTCTGAAAGCCGCCGATGCGAGCGTAAATTTCCGCGAGCTTCCGCTTTTGCCAATCGGCAATAAAACGGCGACGTATCTTTACGATTTCGACACGCCGCGTTATCGCGCGACCGATTCCTACACGGCTTTTATCAAAATCGCCGAAGGCTGCGACCGACCGTGCGCGTTCTGCTCGATTCCTTCGATGCGCGGCTCGTTTCGCTCGCGTCGTTTCGGCTCGATTTTAAAAGAAGCCGAAGATTTGGCGCGGGCAGGCGTCAGGGAAATCGTTTTAATCGCGCAGGATTCTTCGCGTTTCGGCGAGGATTTGGGCGAGGTCGATGCGCTCGCGAAATTGATTCGCGCGCTCGGCGAGATTGAAGATTTGGAATGGATTCGCGTGATGTACGCTTACCCGACGCATATTTCCGACGCTTTTCTCGCCGCGATTCGCGAGACGCCGAAAGCCGTCAAATATCTGGATATGCCTTTGCAGCACGCCTCGCGCAACGTTCTGAAATTGATGAAGCGCGGCGGAAATCGCGAAAGTCTGGAAAGATTGATTGCCAGAGTGCGCGAAAAGGTTCCCGGCATCACGATTCGCACGACTTTTATCACCGGCTTTCCGGGCGAAACCGAAGAAGATTTCGAAGAATTGAAGGCTTTCGTCAGCCACTGCGAATTCGACAACGTCGGCGTTTTCACATATTCCGACGAAGAAGGCACGCCCGCTTTCGATTTGTCCGGCAAAGTTGACGCGAAAACGGCGAAGCGCCGCCGCGCCGCTCTGATGAAAGAACAGGCGAAAATTTCCAAGCGCAAAAACAAGGCGAAAATCGGCAAGACGTACAAGGTTTTGTTTGAAGGCATTTCGCAGGAATCGGATTTGCTTTTTCAAGGACGGCTCGAAGGACAGGCGCAGGAAATCGACGGCTACGTTTTAATCAACGATATGCCGGAAGATTTTGAGCCGGCAATCGGTAAATTTTATTCGGTAAAAATCACCGATGCGCTTGATTATGACTTGATTGGAGAAATTATTTGATATACATTTACCAACGAGGTTTTCCCCACGAAATTCTATTATTCAGGAAGTAAAAACAAATATGAAAGTAACTAATTTAACAAAATTATTGATGCTGGCTTGTGTCTGCTGTTTGTCGTTCGTCGCGGCATTCGCGCAGGATACCCAAAAAACTTTGCAGAAACCTTATCAAAAATGGAGCGACGCGGAAGCGACGAAGATTATCTCTAATCCGCCCTGGGCTGACCAATACCAATCGGAAGGCGGTCTGGCGTCAGTGGCTCAGCAGACGCAGGCTCGCGAGCAGTCCGACACGAATCTCGGCGGAAGAAATCGCGGCAGCGGTTCTCGTAATCTGACGGTTTCGCCCATCACTATCCGGCTGCATTCCGCCTTGCCGGTGCGACAGGCGATAGTCAGGCTGCAACAGCTTCAGGTCGGTTACGACAAAATGAGCGAAGCCGATAGAAATAAATTCGACGAATCGAGAAAAGTCTTTTTGAATTGTCCGGCTTGCCAGAATTATTATGTCGTTACTCTCACGAAATGGAAGGATTCGACGCCCGGCGCGGTCGACGACGGAATATTTCAGACGATGAACTTTGAAGATTTTATCGGCAAAGTCTGGCTGGCTAACGAAAAAAACGAGAGACGGGAAGTGATGATGTTCACGCCGCCGAAAGGCGCGGGCGAATCGGCTTGGTTTTTCTTTAAACGAAACGACGATAAAGGCGTTCCGCTTTTAACGCCCGATAGCAAAGAACTCAAATTCGTTTTTGACAACAAGTTATTGGACAACAACCGTTACAGCGGGCTGCTCCCGCGAGCTTTTGAGTTCAAAGTCGCCAAATTAATGTTCAATAACAAAATCGAATTTTAGTTTCGGGCGAAAATCCGGCTCGAATCCGTTTTCGACTTTTTGACGGCGCTTTTCGAATTCGCAATCCTGGAGAAATTTCTCCAGGATTGCGAATTTCTGTGATGCAAAGAGTTAAAATTATTGACCCGCGCTGCAACATAACATAAACTACCCGCATCTCTTAGCAAGATAATTAGAGAAAAGAGGTTACAATTATGCGTTCGATTTTTAAATATGCGCTGCTGGCTGTTTTCTGCGGCTTCTTTCTGATGCCGACCGAGATTACCGCGCAGGATAATGGAAAAGCAGCTCCGGCAGAGAAGTCCGATAAAACTAAAAAAACCGATAAAACCGATAAAACCGATAAAACCGATAAATCCGTCAATGGCGTCGCGCCGGTCACGCTTAAAGATTTGGCGGTTGATTTTCCCGATGTCGAAGGTTGGAATAGAGACGAGATTCAAAAGTATCCGAGCGAAGAACTCGGTTTCAGCATCAATTACGAATCGGAAGAAGGCGGCAGAGTCACGATTTATGTTTACAACGGCGGCAAGAAAAATATTCCCGATGATTTAAGCGACAAAATCCTCAAAAATGAATTGAATAACGCCAGAGGCGAAATTCGCAAGGTCGCCGATATGGGTTATTATCAGGACGTTAAGGAAGTTAAAAACGACACGGTCACGCTCGGCGGCGCGGGCGGCAAAGTAAAAGCCCTGCGGTCGCTTTATAATCTCAGCGCCGGCGGACGAAATTTGACTTCGGAAATTTACCTGTTGGCGCACCAGAACAGATTTATCAAAATCCGCGCGACGCGCCCGCGCGACAAAGACGAAAACGGGAATAAAGCCGTCGCAGCTCTGCTTGCGGAAATCGACGCGATGTTCTCGAAATAATATCTCGGACGAAATGCGCCCGGAAATTTCGGCGTTCGATTTTTTAATACAAATTACGATACTGATTTTACGCGTCTCTTCCTTCGGTAAGGGATAAAGCAGAGTTTGACGGCTCAAAGATGATAATTGACGGGGCATTTAATTTCCGGAACACAAATGCGCATCGAATTTTAATTTAATGCCGGGTTACGACGAACTGATACATATTTCCGCCGCGGTCGAAAGATTGGAGCTGGCGAAAGAAAAAATCGAGGGAAAAACTTTTCTCGATTATTTTTCTTTGGCAATTACGACGTTCGGAGTCGGTTATATTCCGCTTGCGCCGGGAACCAGGGGTTCGGCGGTCGGCGTTTTAATTTATCTCGGTTTTTGTCAAATCGAAGCGAGCGCGTCGGCTTATTTCGCTTTGCGCGGCTGGCAGGAAGCGCAGATTACCGCCTGGGCGCACGTCTTCAACGCAGTTCTTTTTCTTCTGTTTTGTTTGCTGGGAATCTGGGCGGCTTCGCGCGCGACCAAGCTTTTCAAACACAAAGACCCGTCGCAAGCGGTAGTCGACGAAGTCATCGGGCAACTTTTGGTTTTTCTTTTCGTTCCGTTTGATATTTCGTGGAAATATATTCTGGCGGGATTTTTGCTGTTTCGTCTTTTCGATATCTGGAAGCCGTATCCGATTGATTCGCTGCAAAATCTGCCCGCCGGAATCGGCGTCTGCGCCGACGATATTCTCGCCGGAGTTTACGCCGGTGCGATTTTAAGCTTATTTTACGCGATTGGTTTGATGTTATGAAAATTCACGTTTTAGCCGGCGATGCTCTGGCTGATGATTTTCGGAATTCGGGCATAGAGGGCGAACCGGTCGTCTGCCGCGAATGTCTGGTCGAAGGCGACGTGCGAGCCGGAAATCTGGAAGATTTCTGGAAAGTGCGAGCCGGTTTTATCAAAAGCGCTTACGACGAAAACGAAGAAAATTATTTTCGCGAAGTCGTCGTCGAGTTTGAAAAATTGCAGAATCTGGCGCCCGGCACGGAAGTTAATCTCTGGTTTGAGTACGAATTATTCTGCCAGGCGAATATGTGGTTTTGTCTGTATCTTTTGCAAAATACGCCGGCGGCGAGCGTTTACCGCGTCGCGCCGGTCGTCAGAACGGAAACAGACGTCTGGAAAGGTTTCGGAAATCTGAGCGCCGAGGATTTAAAAAAATGTTTTGCGGAAAGAATAAAATTCGGCGACGAAGACCTCCGGCTCGGCGCGCAGCTCTGGCAAGCGTATCAAAACGCGGATTATGAAAAGCTGGAAAAACTTTCCGAAAGCGAATCGGATTGCTTTCCGCGCCTGAAAGAAGTCTGCCGCGCCGAGATCGAAAAAGCTTTTCGCCCGCAAAAAGTTTTGCAGGAAATTATCGAAAACGGCGCATCGGATTTTACGGAAATCTTTCCCGCATTCACAACCCGCGCCGGCGTCTACGGTTTCGGCGACGCGCAGGTGAAAAGGATTTTAAATTTAACGGATAACGGATAACGGATAACGGATAATTATGAACTGATAATTATGAAGCGCCTTCAATTATCAGTTCTCGGTTCTCATTTATCCGTTCTCTTGTCTTCCGCCGCCTCGTCTTCCGCGCCGAAAATCCAGCCTTTGCGCCAGAAATAGATTAATAGAAGCACCGCAATCAGAATCATCGTGCCGAGAATATACCAGAAATTTCCGGGCGCTTCGGGGTCTTCAAATAATTTGGTGTTCATCCCGTAAATTCCCGCAATCAGCGACAGCGGCAGCATAATCGCCGAGAAAATCGTCAGAACTTTGACGACTTCGTTGGTTCGATTGGCGACCACGTTGAAATGGATGTTGAGCAGACCGCCGACCAAATCGCGGTAATTTTCGGCAAGCACCGAGACGCGGTGCAGATGGTCGTAAACATCTCGGTAAAAAGGCAGAACGTTATCATCAATCAGGGGAAACTCGCCGCGCGCCAGACGCGAAAGTACGTCGAGCTGCTTGGTGCTGATTCGGATAAGCCGCGCGACGCTTCTTTTCAAATCCATTATTTCTTCCAGAATCTTATTATTGCCTCTTTGCATCTGGAAAATGCGGTCTTCGATGTCGTTTATCGCCGCGTCGAAATCATCGACGACCGGAATATATAAATCCACCAGCTGGTCGAGGATTTGATGCAGCAGATAATCCGAGCCGCGCTGGCACGAAAACGTATTGGCGCGAACCTGACCCTTCACGGCATTGATGCTGAGAAACGGCTGGTGATGATACGTCAGAACGAAATTTTCTCCCAAGTATATGTCGAGTTCCTTGGTCACGAAATTCGTCGAATTGGTCTCAATCGAAACGCCGTGAACGATCAAAAAAAGATAATTATAATAGGATTCGACCTTCGGGTGATTTCTGGTTTCGACAGCGTCTTCAATCGTCAGCGGATGAAAATGAAAAACGTCGGCGAGAAGCTGGGTTTCTTCCGCCGTCGGCTGCTCCATATCGACCCAGACTAAACTTTCTTTATTCTTAAGCAGCTCGGGCAGCTGGTCGGGCGAAAAACCTTCTTCGATGCAGTCCGCCTCTTTTTGATAGACAAAAATTTCCATAATTGAAGTTAAATTATTTAAAGCCAACAAATCTTTTATCATCGACAGCCAATCGCTGACAAACGCCGAAGCGATTATTCGGACGGTTTTGGAATTGATCGAGTGTCGGGCAAAGCCGTAAACCAGCGAAAATTACATTTTGCGCTTGAAAATTCAAGATTGCCGGTGAAAACTCGATATCGCAGGCGAAAGTTTCTTCCGGCGAACAAAAGATTGATATTGCGGCTGAAAGTTTCATTATTGCAGAGAAAAGTACCGTATCACGAGCGAAAGTATCGTCTTACGAGTGAAAGCGGCGTCATATTCCAAACAAAAGTATCGTATTTCAGGGAAAATTCCGTTTAGCAAATCGAAAAAACGCTCGATAGCGAATAATTTTTAATCTGTGCTAATCTGTCAGCATCTTTTATGAGCGAGCAA
Organism: Pyrinomonadaceae bacterium; assembly: GCA_036388635.1. GTDB lineage: Bacteria > Acidobacteriota > Blastocatellia > Pyrinomonadales > Pyrinomonadaceae > JALZHR01. Next base: position 1,040 of record DASVRL010000446.1, on the reverse strand, counting down.
AACGTGACATTGAAAGTCGAAAACGTGACCAAGCGTTTCGGCGAATTTACGGCGGTCGATTCTATCAGCTTCAATATTCGCGCGGGTCGGGTTTTCGGTTTTCTCGGTCCGAACGGCGCGGGCAAAACGACGACCATCCGGATGATTGTCGGCATCATCGCGCCGGACGCAGGAAACATCGAGCTTTTCGGTCAGAAAATCTCGCCCGCTTTGCAGGATCGCATAGGTTACCTGCCGGAAGAACGCGGGCTGTATAAAAAGATGAAAATCTACGAGCAGCTTCGCTATTTCGCCGCGCTGAAAAACCTGCCGCAGAAACAAGCCGACGAGCGCATCGACTTCTGGCTCGAACGGATGAATTTGCAGGACTGGAAAAAGAAAAAGGCGAACGATTTGTCGAAAGGAATGCAGCAGAAAATTCAATTCATCTCGACCGTTTTGCACGACCCCGATTTGCTGATTCTGGACGAGCCGTTTTCCGGTCTCGACCCGATAAACGTCGAAACGCTGCTGGAAATCATCGCCGAATTGAAAGCCGGCGGCAAAACGATAATTTTCTCGACGCACCTGATGGAAACCGCCGAGCGCCTGTGCGACGACATTATCCTGATAAACAAATCGCGCAAAGTCGTCGGCGGAAGCCTGCGCCAGATAAAGGAAAGCTTCGGAAAAAATATGATTGCGCTCCGAGCGGCGGGCGGCGACGGCGTTTTGCAGGATAAAAGTTTGGTTTCAAGCGTCATCGAACACGCCGACGAAAAAGAATTGATGCTGGCGGAGAAAGCGGACGCGCAAGTTTTGCTCGGAAGACTAATCGAAGCGGGCGCGACGATTACCAAATTCGAATTAATCGAGCCGAGTCTGAACGATATTTTTATCGGAAAAGTGAGTCAACCAAATGCGTAAATTTCTGGCGGTCGTCAAACGCGAATATTTCAAACAGGTCTGGACGTGGGCGTTTATTGTGGCGACCCTCGCGATGCCTTTGCTGGCGAGCGTTTTCGCCATCGTTCCGATGATAATTTTTTCAATCAAAGGCG
>DASVRL010000445.1:0-1949 GCA_036388635.1 Pyrinomonadaceae bacterium | reverse complement strand
TGACGATAACAGCATTCTCGTCCCGGTGCTGGTCTTTGCCGGAATCGTCGGCGCGGCGGCTGTCTACACGTTTACCAGAGACAGCGACGAGCTGCAGTTTATCGTCAGCCCGAATCGTTAATAGCCCTTAAATAGATAGTTAAAAAAGGCACGAGCGCTTGAGTTCGTGCCTTTTTTTATTCGCTAAAGCAAACCGCCGATTGCCTGAACCGGAAAGCAAACTTAAAATAGTAAACACGAATGAGAAGACGGAAGACAGAAGACGGTAAAATTTTGAAACTCGACGCGGCAATCTCAAATCTGAAACCGCCTTCCGCCTTCTTTAAAGAAATGAGCAATCGGGAAGAACAATTCAATCTCACGGAAATTCGCCGCCGGTTTCCTCTACTGGTCGAAAATCTCGCCCACCTGGCAAACCGCGAAGCGTGGCTGGAAAGAATCTGGGAAATCGAACAGCGCTGGAACGCAGCGCGCCGAAACGGTTCGGCATTTGAAGAGGTTTTTTCGACCGCCGGCGCGCCACCGGATTTAAAAACGGAAGCCGAATTTGAAATCATCTACGCGGGCGGAACGCTCGGGCTTTTGCACGCGGCGGTGATGGCGGGCGCGCATAATCGCAAGGTTCTGGTTTTTGACGCGCACACCGTCGGCAAAACGCATCGCGACTGGAACATCTCCGACGAAGAATTGCGGGAATTCACCGCTGCCGGACTTTTCACGCCCGAAGAAATCGAAAAAGCGGTCGCCAACCGCTACAAAACCGGTTTTGTAAAATTTTACGAGGCGAATTCCAAAATAAAAACGCCGCCGCTTTTTATGGAAAACGTTTTGGACGTAGCGATTGAAGCCGATAAACTGCTCGATTTAGCCGTCAAAAAACTCAAAAAAACCGATTCGAAAATCATCAACAATCTGCGTTTCCGGCGCGCCTACGTGCGGAAAGAAAAAGTTCTGGTCGAATGCGAAGACGCGAAAACCGGAAGGTGCCGTTTGTTTTCCGCCAGGCTTTTCGTCGACGCGACGGGAACGAATTCGCCGGTTTCCAGACAGCTGAACGCGGGAAAATCGATCACGCACGTCTGCCCGACGGTCGGCACCGTCGCCAAAGGCTTTCGGAAGGGAAGCGAGCCGAACGAGGTCGATTTTAGCGTCGGCGAAATTCTGGTTTCGACCGAAGACGTTTCAGATAATCGACAATTGATGTGGGAAGGCTTTGCCGGAAACCCGCGCAAAAACGAATACACGACGTATCTTTTCTTTTACGATTCGGTCGAGTCAAGTGCCGATAAATCTCTGCTCCGCCTGTTTGAGGAATATTTTGAAAAACTGCCCGCTTACAAAACGAAAACCAACGGCTGGAAAATCGTCAAACCGGTTTTCGGCTATATTCCGAGCATTCATCATCACGGCTGGCAGAACGTCAAAAAAACGGCGTCCGACCGGATTCTGCTCGTCGGCGACGCCGCCGGTTTATCGAGTCCGCTGACGTTTTGCGGGTTCGGCTCGCACGTGCGCAATTTGCGCAAACTGACGAATTTGACCGAAAGGGCTTTGGAAAACGACGCTCTGGACGAAAAATCTCTGTCCGCCATCAACGCTTACGAGCCGCGCGTGGCGCAGATGGCGAGCCTCGCCGAATTTATGCGCCCGGTGAAAACAAGCAAACCGTCGGCGGTCAATGAAACGATGAACGCCGTGATGATGGCTCTCAGCCAGCTGGACGCTAATGTGCGCCGCGAGATGTTTCAAGACAGAATTTCATTCGCCAATTTTCGCCGGCTTTTGCGAAAAACGGCGACGATTCACCCGAAAGTTTTTCGTCTGATGTTCGAGCATCTCGGCGCGAAAGGCTCGTTCTGGTGGCTGGCAAACATCGCCGAAGCCGCGCTGCACGAGAGAAAATCTTTCAATAACGGGAAAAATTAACAGGATTTACAGGATAAAGAAAG
>DASVRL010000444.1:0-23097 GCA_036388635.1 Pyrinomonadaceae bacterium | reverse complement strand
ACGGTCAGGTTTCGCCTCGCGCGATAAAGACGCATCTTGACGACCGTAATATCGACTTCGACAATATTTGCTATTTCTTCATAAGTGAGTTCCTGCATTGCTCTTAAAACAATTACTTCACGCTGAAGAGCAGGCAATTTGGCGATGCTTTCTTCAATCTTTGCCGAGAGTTCGCCGTTCAGCAGAATTTTCAACGGATCATTTCCGGATTCATTTTGAGGCTCGATGTAATCATCCGCATCATCCTGACTTATCTCTGACCTGCTGCCTTGTTTTCGTAAGAGATGCATAATGCGATTTCTCGCATAACCGCAAAGAAATGAGAGAAGCGAACCGCGTTCCCGCTGATACTTTTCGGGATGTTCGATAAAGAATATAAAAGCTTCCTGCGTAATATCTTCCGCCAAAGAGCTTTCGCCTAACATACGGTATGAGAAACCGTAAATCGAATCACGCAGAGCCAGATATATCTCGTTGAAAGCCGAAGCATTGCCTTCAATTGCCCGTTCTATTAAGTTTGTTTCAATATTTTGTCTCAATTTATTAAGAACAGTCGGATTGTTAATTCCATTTCCTACTCTTATTTCCTTCAAAAACGGAAAAGTAACGCTTTCATAAAAAATGTCGGGCGCAACGCTCACAACCAGACCTCTTTTGATGAAAACGCTACTGAAATCGAAGCGATAGTACTTGATAATAGGTGGAAACTGAAAAATCAGCAGCTGAATTATTTGATGAAGGCTCCGCCGAACGGCGGAGCCGGAACAGTGATGATGAAAAACGAGGATTTAAAAAGTCTGTGTTTTGCCGCCGTATTATTTGACGGTTCGTTCAAAACAATCTTTATCTTCGCTGCCGTCGAAGCACAAAATTACCGGGCGGTCGGGGCGAAAAACGCTGTCCAATTCCTTGATGACGAACTTTTTCGTGACGCTCGACGCCGAAAGCCGTTTATTGAAATTGCCCGCCGCTTCGCACGAACTCTTTCCGATTGATGTTCCCGCTCCGAGGTTCATCGTCACCTCGCTGCCGCCCACCGAAAACCTGCCGGGAATCGTCGTGTTTTCGCTGATGCGGCATTGCGTAATGCTCAAAGTGTTTTTTTCGTAGAGAAACTGCATCGAGCCGTCGGCAAAAAATTCAAATGTAGTAACTTCTCCACTGTTGTATTGGGTTTTGCCGGTGTAGTCGCGGAAGCCGCCCGCGCCGCCGTGTCGCTTCCATTTTCCGACCAGATTATTCGGTGCGCTCCCGCGTTTGGCGGGCGACGACACGACGTTTGCCGGTTCTTCGACAGCGGCGTCCGGCGTTTGAGCCGAAGAATCGTTTGAACTGCCGTTCGGCAGCATTTCCGTCAAAGCGAGAACAAAGGCTTCGGTTGTCGGGGCGAAAAATCCGACGAGCGCGCGGCGCGCCGGCTCTTCGCGAAAGATGGTGAAAAACGTCACGCCCGCGTCTTCGGCGGCGAGCTCGTATTCCCAGCCCGCGCCGCGCCAGGCGTTTGCCAGCTGTTCGATCATTGCCGCGCCTTTCGATTTTTGGTAATTGCCGCCCCACATTAAAACTTCACGGTTGCCCTGGCGCACACGGTTTCCGCCCTGCGCGACCATTTTTTCCAGAACTTCACCGATTTCCGACGGAATGTTTGCGTCTTTGACACGGAGCGCGCCGTTCGGCAGATTTATCGCCGTCAATTTTGAATTGCCCGCCGCCGTCGTTCCTTCTTCGACTGTTTGCGCGGAAGCGTTTAAGAATGCGGTTAATAAAAATAAAACGAATAAAATTTGTTTGAGCACTGTTTTCTCCTATAAAATTACCAAAGGCTCGATTCTTTTTGAGCTACACAGGTAAGGCGCAAAAAACGGCGCGAAGGTATCAAGAGATTTGCGAAAAATTCTGAAATTTCCCTGAAGCGATAGTATAGAACCTAAACGTTTTATTCTTTTTTCGCTAATTTTTATCCGAATCGGCATAAGCGGCGAGAGCAGCTAAGTCCGGAATAAAAATCTCTTTGCCGTCAACCGCAATTAAGCCTAGACTTTGTAGCCGGTAGAAAACGCGAGTTATAACTTCACGCACGGTTCCGATACGGGAGGCGAGTTGCCTGTGAGTCAATTTTTGTTTGACACGAATGCCCTTATCACTCTGTCTGCCTTTTGTTTCCGCTTCGGCTAAAAGCAGGCAAGCCAGACGTTGACCGACTTCACGCAAAGAAAGCGATTCTACTAATTCGGCACAATGACGAAGGCGCGCGGCGAGCAATCTGGTAGCCGCTAAAGCGACTTCGGGATGTTTCAGACAAACGGCGCGAACCTCCTTTTTATCCAAAAAATAAACTTTTGTGGAATCTTCTTCGGCTGCCGTCGTCGATGGATATTTTCCGTCATCGAAAACAGGAAGCTCGGCAATCGTCGAAACGGCGCGTTCGATGTGGATTATCTGCTCGCGCCCGTCCTGCCCGGTGCGAAACGCCCGCAACGCGCCGGTCGCGATTACGAACAAACCGGCGGCTTCGTCCCCGGCGAGAAACAAAATCTCGTCGCGCTGTAAAATTTTTTCTGTGGCGCGGCTCGCCAAAACCCGCAAAACGTCTTCATTCAAATCACGGAAAAGCTCTGTTTGTTTGAAAACGGAAACTTTATCTTTAATCATCATAAAAATTTTAGTCTGCCAGTCTTTTTTTTATTTATCCGTAAATATTTTGCTATTTATGAGAATTTATTTTACTCTTTGTTTCAGGCGTATCGAAAGTGTTAATCATTCAGCTTTTATTCGCCTGCCGTCCGTTACCGGAACTCCATTTACCAAAAATTTTTAATCGAGGTCAGCCGATCATGTATTCAAAAAAGATGATTTGCCAGAATTGCCCGCAGTGTATGAGCGCGCGTGTCCGCAAGGGTTATCTGAAAACGAGCTTCTGGTCGAAAATTATATTCCGCTATTATCTGCTTTGCGACCGCTGCAATCTGGAGTTTAAAGGCTTTGCCGTACCACGCTCGGTCGGCGCAATAATGCTTCGAAAACAACTGAAGACCTATCGCATTCGCTGATTAAACTCGCTCAGTAAAAAAAACTTTTGGAAACGCATCCTGACCGACTAATTTTGAGGGCATCAGACGATTGTGAAATCCCGAGCGAAAATCTATCGTCAAAACAATTTCCGACCGCTTTTTTCATTGATATTGAAATTGACCGACTCGCGAGCTTTCCGCATCTCGAAACAAAAAGTAAGACACTGAAAGAACGGTGAAGGTTTTGGCGCCGGTTATTCTATTGGCGATATAAACGCTAACGATTCTTAAGTTATGCGCTTTACGCGAAAAGCCGCAAATAAGCCGATTTATGAGAAAAGTTTAGACGGTTTTGAGACGAAGCCATAAATCCAAGTGAGTTTCAATACCGCCTGGATTCTTTATTTTCCCTGTCTTTTCGCAACAGGATATAACTGGCTCCGCCCGAAAAAAGACTCGCCGTCAAAAAGAAAACGTCGGACGGACTGTCGTAGTATCCGACGCCGATGAACAACGCGAATAAAATGATAGTCAACGCCAGCGAGAGAAATACAAAAGGGCGTAGATTAATCATTAACTAATTTAATCAAAATAAATAATTAGACTCCGTGTGATATTGAACAAACCCGGTTTTTTAGATTTTGGTTTGGTATCGAACAGAAGATTTAATTTACGTTTTGCCGATCATTTATCGGATAGATACATTTGATTCTTTTGAATCGAGAACGGGGAAAGTTCGGTCGCCGCCGGCTTTCTCCGGTTTTTTTTCTATAAAAGTTCGGTTCAATATCCAAATCGTAGATTGATTGCTGCAACAATCAATGGTCGCGGATTGCTTTCAGTTTCCCGATCTGCTCTTCAATTTTCTGCAATTTGGCTTTGGTGGCGGCTTGATGAGTAGAATTCATCAGGTGATACCCAAAACTAACGGCTCTTTTTTGCCTTTCCAGTTTAAATAACAAATCTTCCGGTTTCGGCTTTACCGGAGCTTCGACAATATTTGTTTCAGGCTTTTGGCTTTCCGCTTCGGGTAATTCTATCCGGCGTTCCGGAGAGGCTGCCGCGCCCTTATTTTTCAGGAGAAAAAATGCAGCCGCTCCTGCGATCAACGTTATACCAATCAAAAGAGGAATGCTTACTTGAATGCCTAAAAAATTAGAATAATCCATAGATTGGTTAACCTCCCGAGCGTTCCGCCATTTTCTAAATATCTTGGGCATTAAATTATCAAGAACCGTGCCAAACACATCTGTTTCCCTTAAAGCGGGCTTTTATGCTAAATAAAGGATTTGGTAGCTATGCCGAAGCAGGTCAATCTGACGGAATTTTGAGATAAAATCCGTTAAAAGGATTTATCTGAACTATCTATTGTAAAAACCCGGATGAAATTATTATCAGCCTATTTTACGGATTCCGGCTGGAAAGCTTGTTTTCGTCAGTAAATAATTTTATTTACCAGTCGCTGCGTTCGCTCCGGGCGAATTTGCATCGGCGTAAATGACGAAAGCGATTGTTTTAAAAATATTAATCGAGCAGCCATCGAACGGCTTCGTCTTCATCTTTGAAAATATCTATTTTCGCCGATACTTTTCCGGTCGTAATTAGCTCGAACTGGCGGGCGCGCCCGAAATTGATCAGCGAATTCACCAGAACGGCTGTTTTGCCGCTCCCGATCAGGGCGTCAAACTCAATTCGCTTCCGACCGGCTTCCCGCAATTGTTCGAGGCTGGTGCGCGAGAAATCAAGCTCGGAGTTGTCCAGCAGCCAATTCATGCCCGGCGTCCAGAAATCGCGGCTCGCGACATCTTCGAGCATCCGCATATGGTCGTCGATATTGTAAACGCCGCGCGCGACGACCCGCACGAAACGGCGGTCTTTCACATACGCGACCGTCCAATACATCGCCGAACCGGCGGGAACGCCTCCCGCCCCGGAACCGGATTGCTGATATTCGGCAGGCATAATATATTTTATACACCTGACGGAAACAATCTCCAAGAAATTTGATTTTGAAATTTGCTTGTTTTGTTGATGCAGTTACTGTATAAATCAAATCACCAAATATTTTTTGCCCCGACTATTTACCGAGGTCATTGGTATGAAAAGAAAGAAATGCAGGTTTTGCGGCTCTGAGGCAGGCTGCTACCGGGTAAATAAACGATTCACTCCGACGGCTGTAATTATTGCTCTATCAATCTCCGGCGCGGCTTTAATAGGCTTGCTTGAACTTGAATCTTTTACGCCGATGGCGATTATTTTGTTTGTCACCAGTGCTTTGTGCCTAGTTTTTATTACCACGGCGCAATACTTTTGTCGCTCTTGCGGCGAGCGGCGTCGTTAAAGATTAAAGACTTTTCTCATAAGTCGCCTCCGTCTCATAAGTGCGTAAGGTTCTCTCAAAAGTGTATGAAAAAAGGGGCTTTTAAGCACATCATAAAACTCTAATTAATCCGACTTGCCGGTTGTGATTGAAAAATCATATTTTGAACGGGTTTTAGAAGCGGTAGAAAGAAGTAAAGAACCCGGTCGTTTGTAAGAAACATTTTGCTTGATTAGTCTGCAAAAGCTCAATTTATTTATCTTCGAGTCTTTTTATGACTTCGCGCGCGTGCTGATTTTCCGGATTGAGTAATAAACTCTTTTTGTAGTTTTCAACTGCTGATTTCTTGTCGCCGGCTTCGAGATACGCCTCGCCCAGACTATCGAAAGAATTGGCAGATTTCGGAAAAGCGAAAACATTTAATTTAAAAATCTCAATCGCCACTTTCAGTTTCTTTTCCTCCATCAATTCGTAGCCTTTCGCATTAATCGCGTTTTCCAGCAAATCAATTTTTTTATTTCGTTTTTGAAAGATTTCTATCGCGGCATCTAAACCTTTTTCCAAAGTAACTTTAATGATTTCATCGGTAAACGCCCGATTCGCCGCATTGTCGGCAATGGGAACGACCGGCTCGTGCTCAGGATCGAAAACCATTTTAGAAATAACGCTGCCCGTGTCATTGAAACTATTCAGCGATTTGTTAGTCATCAGGATAATCGTGACGCCCTCATCAATAAAACGGTAAAAATCAGCGTAAAAGACCCTATTCGTCCCGTTATGCCAGACGCGCCTCGTATTTCGGTCGGTCTTTAGTACGTCCCAGCCATAAGCGTAAAATGAATTTCCGATTTCATCCTGCCTGAGCGCCGGACGGTAATATTTCTCTTTCGCTTCTTTTGAGAGAATCTTGTCGGTCAGCAAAGCCTGATCCCATTTAAATAAATCTCCGGTCGTCGAAAGAATTCCTCCGTTGCCCTTCAGGTGCAGGTACGGCGCGTCCCGATCCCATTCCTTCTCGGTCGGCTTGCCCCAGCGCGTGTCCATCTGATAACCGACGGCGATCAGGTTTTTATCAAAATTCGGGCGCGTGTAGCCGGTCGTTTCCATTCCGGCGGGTTTCCAAAGGTTCTCGTATAAATATCGTTCGTAACTTTGACCGGATACTTTTTCGATAATCAGCGCCAGCAGGCTGTAACCGACATTCGAATAGGAAAACCGCGTTCCGGCGGGAAATCTGAGCGGCGCGGATAAAACCTTTTCAACGAATTCCGCTTCGGTGATTTTTTCGAAATCGCCGCCGACACCGCCCGGAAGCCCCGTCGAATGACGTAATAATTGATGAATCGTGATATTTGATTTATCGGGCGGAACGTTTTGGAAATACCTGGAGATTTTATCGTCGGTCGAAAGCTTGCCCTGCATTTCCAGCTTCAGTATTGCGGCTGCCGTGAACTGCTTCGTCACCGAACCGATATCGAATATCGTTTTTGGAGAGTTTTTGAGCCTTCGCTCGCCGTCGCTGTAGCCAAAGCCTTTCGATACGACGGGCTTACCGTTCAAGGCGATCAACACTGAACCGCTGTAACCGATTTTATCTAGTTTTTCTAAATAATCTTTAACCTTGCTGACGGTTTTCGGCGTCGCTTGCCAGCCTGTATTTTGAGCAAAGGAAACGCCGGCGGCAGATAAAAGGAGAATCGTTAAAATAGCTATGTAATTAATTTTGGTCATTTTATTACCCATTTCTTTTAGTATTTTTTTTCGCTCTTGCAAACAACTTTAGGAAAAATTCAATCTGAATGCTTTAAAACTTATCGATATGAGAGATATTCGAGCTTGAAAATCTCGACCTTTACGAATGTCGGATTGTAGCCGGTGAAATATGCTGAAAGTTGAAAGTTTACTGCGAAATTTAATCATCGACACACCTCAAATCTCCTGACTCAGACGCTTTCACCGTGGCACTTGGTGTCGTCTCATCAAGATAAATCTAAGCAAGGGTGCCTCCTTCCGCTTGTTTAATTCAACTTAATATAAAATTGACTTTACGGTTCTGTCAAAGTTTATGGACAGAATTATTTTTCTCACAGGCGAACGTTTTCTCTGCTTTCTCGATGGCAGAGTTAAAAGCAATTTTATTTTTTTGTCGAATCTTTTCCGCCGTCTCAGAAACGCCGGTTCATACGCCGATCAAATTGGATTAAAAAGCGTCTCGAAAACGACCCTTTTCGAGACAATCAAAAAGGTTGATAATCCGTCTCAAAACCAACCTTTTTCGAGTCTGTCGCTTCAAAATAGTTATGAAATTCCTTTATTCTTTGTTATTCGTTTTCATATTAGGCTCTATGTGTTCGGTAACTGTCGCAGCGCAGAGCAGTCAATATTCTATTCCCGAATGCAATTTATCCAAATCACAAAAATTTGTCGGCGACAGATTAAGACTGCCTTTGCCGAAAGGTGCAATCATAAAAACAGGGCGAGACATAGACTATGAAGATTATTATATCGGTTTTGGTGTAAAGAAGAATCGAGTTTGGCTTTCCGGCATTTACGGTCCGACAGCGACGGGCGGAAAAGTTTCAAATCAATGGCTGACAGGCTCAAACGATATTACACAGCGCATTTGGAAGTTTAGCGGCGGCGGCGAAGGCATCGACGTAAAAGGCAAATTAGCGAACGGCAATTACTGGCGTTATCTCGGACAATATGGAGAAGCTATCAAATACTATGACGTGCCGGCAGAAGCAGCCGCATATTTTGACAAAATCATAGAAAATCTTTGTTATCAAGAGTGGAAGCAATAGATAAAAACAATACCAAAAATATTATCAGGGAATTTCGGCATCTATATTTGGTAATAGGTAAAAAAATCATCATAATGTTGGTTTAAGAACGAGATTCATTCAGAGAAGAAGACGCTATGCGAATGCGGGAGTTAAAACAATTCAGCTTGATTCTGGGCTTGATGCTCTCGCTCGTCGCGTCCTCGCTCGGCGCCTGCGTCTGCTCGCATCATCAGGAAAAAGCGAAAACCGAAGCGCCGTCGTGTCACAGCCAAGCGGCAGAAGACGCCGCTGATGACGCCGAACAAACGAATGAAACTGACTCTCCGGCGGAAACAGTCACCGGAGGAGACGCCTGCTGCTGCGTTCAGCCCGCGCCGAAAGTCGTCACCAAATCGGAAACCGTCAAGCCGGAAAAACAGACGGCTGCGCTTCCAACAGCAGCAACGGCTCCGGCAACGATTGTTTTTGCCGCGCAGGTTATTCCGGCTCAAAACTATCTCCCGAAGCCGTTATATCTAACGGATTCTTTCTACAATCTATCTCCCGGGCGTGCTCCTCCGCGCCTGTAAAGCAGAAGAAAAACCAAATCGCAAATAATCAGGAGTTGTTGTTTGACGATTCCGAACGGATTGCTGTCTGCCAGGCGGCAATCGCCGGATATTGCTTTATAAACAGGAGATTAAGCAAATGAAAAGGATTATACCGCTATTATTTTTCGCGCTTTTATTCAGCGCTAACGCTTTCGCGCATCAGGCTTTTACACTGGTCAGCAGCGAAAAGAAAACAATTAAGGAAGCCGATTTAGCCGGTTTGGAAAAGACCGGAACAGTCGGCAAAATCGATAAAACAAATCTGACCTTTACTGAAAAGGAAATTCGGCTGGTAGTTCTGACCGGACCGGAAGACGATATGCTTTCGTATCGGATTCAAGGCTTGCGGAATCCGAATTTAATTATTCCGATCGGCGCGACGCTCAGGATTTTATTCGTCAATGTCGACATCGATATGCGCCACGACATTCGTTTCGGTCACGTCGAGCAGCCGTTCCCGATAGCGCCTGATATTGCGGAAACGGCTGGAACTGCGAAACTCGAAAAACGCTCGGAAGAAGGTGTTTTGCAGGCGGAAGAAGTCGTCATCAAAGCCGGAACAAAAGGTCAATACGTTTATATCTGCTCGGTGCGCGGTCACGCGAAAGGCGGAATGTGGGGCAATATCGCCGTCGGCGTCCCGCTCGGTAAAGACACTAAAACGCCCGAAAAAATCGAACACGTTCATTCCGAGGAAGAAGAAGAAGGACACGACCACGACACCGATAAGAAAACGGACACGAACAAAAAGACCGACACGCCTAAAAAGAAACCGGGCGAAGAAATGTCCGAAATGAAACCGGCGACGGAGGACTCGAAAACCGAAAAAAAGTCCGATATGTCGGGCATGAATCACGGTCAGCACGGCGACGATAAAACGGAAATGCGCTCGACCGTCAATATCGGCGACCCGATGACGCGCGAAGGCTCCGGCACCTCCTGGCTGCCTGATTCTTCGCCGATGTATGCCTATATGAAAATGTATAAGGACGGCGGAATGCTGATGCTGCACGGCAATATGTTTTTTCGTTATACGAGCGTCGGGTCTAAACGAAATGTTTCCGTCGCCGGGAAGGGAAGTCGCAGTCGTTTCGACGCGCCCTCGATGTTTATGGCGATGTATAGCAAGCCGATAAACGAAAAATCGCAAATCGGCTTGCGGGCGATGGTCAGCTTAGACCCGATAATCGAGCGCGGTTACGGCTATCCGCTTTTATATCAATCGGGCGAGCTTTATCGCGGGCGTCCGATTCACGACCGCCAGCACCCGCACGACTTTTTCTCGGAACTGTCGGCTTCTTATTCATACAAATTTAACGAAAAAAGCTCGATGTATTTCTACGCCGGTTATCCGGGCGAACCGGCGCTCGGTCCGGTCGCTTTTATGCACCGCCCGTCGGCGATGAACAACCCGGACGCGCCCATCGGACACCATTGGCAGGACGCCTCGCACATTACTTTCGGCGTGCTGACGGCAGGCTATGTCTATGACAAGGTGAAATTTGAAGCGAGCGCCTTTAACGGTACGGAGCCGGACGAAAACCGCTGGAACTTCGATGCGCCGCGCCTTAATTCATTCAGCGGCAGATTTTCTTTCAATCCGACCAAAGAATGGGCGTTTCAGGTTTCCTACGGTTACTTGAGAAATCCGGAACGCTCCGAACCGGATTTAAAAGTGCTGCGGCGCACGACCGCCTCGGCGATGTTCCACAAAAAACTGGACGAAAACCGCAACTGGTCGAACTCGCTGGTCTGGGGACAGAATCATTCTGACGAGGGACGCAACAACGCCTTTCTGTTCGAGAGCAATTACGAGTTCGATAAAAACTCGATCTTCGGGCGGTTCGAACAGGTGCAGAAAAACAGTCACGAACTCGTCTTGCCCGCGCCGCATCCGGAAGGCGATTTCTGGGTCGGAGCATATTCGCTCGGCTATCTGCGCGAAATCTTTAAGGACAAAGGGCTGGACTTGGGAATCGGCGGCGTGGCGACTTTTAACACCAATCCGTCGATTATCAGCAGCTTTTACGGCGGAACAAAGCACGGCGGCTGGCAGTTTTTCATTCGCCTGCGACCGTCGAAAATGAAACACGATTAACGTCAAGCGATTCGTTTGAGTAATAGAAAACAGATAGGTGTAAATATGAAAACAAAATTTTTAATCTTATTTTTAGTCATCGTTGCGGCGACTGGTTTAGCCTGTAACTCGCAGAATCAATTCGGTAATAATTCGGCTTTAAATCATAATTCACACGCGGGAACGAATCACAACACGGCGACAACTGCTACTGCGGCTAATGTGCCAATGAATCATCAGGATATGAATCACGGCAGCGCGATGAATCATTCCGAAATGCAAAGCTCGCCCGGCGCCGCGAGTGCGCCCTATGATTTGCAGTTTCTGGATACGATGATCGCTCATCATCAGGGCGCGGTCGAGATGTCAAAACCCGTCGAAGCGAAAGCCGGGCGCGCGGAACTGAAAACTCTGGCGAAAAACATTATTGCCGACCAGGAAAAAGAAATCGCGCAGATGAAAAAATGGCGCGAAGAATGGTTTGCCGCTCTTCCGCCGGCGATAAATATGGAAATGGCGGGAATGCAGGACTCGATGAAGGGTATGGATATGAAAAAACTCGAATCATTGAAAGGAAACGAGTTTGACCTGGAATTTATCAATCAAATGACGCCGCATCACGGCGGCGCGGTTATAATGGCGAAAGAAGCTTTGCGGAAATCACAAAAAGAAGAAATCAAAACTCTGGCAAACGCCATTATCAAAGCGCAGGAAGCCGAAATTAAACAAATGAAAGACTGGCAGGCAAGCTGGAGTAAGGAAAAAAGTCAATGATAAGAAATATTTTATTAATCTTCGGCGGACTATTGCTGCTGTTCGGAAATGCGGTCAGTTCCGACGCGCAGGTTCGGAGAGTGCGGATGCACATCGGCGGTTATCTCTGCGGCAACTGAGTGTATAACATTCAGAAGGCAGTTAGCCGTCTCGATTACGCACCGAAACTAAAAGAAATAGAGATTACCGACATCAAAAAGGGACTCGGCGTGTTTGTCCCGCAGCCAAACAAGGCGGTTTCTTTCGCGGCGCTCCGGGAAACGCTGAAAAAAGCGGGTTACAGGCTCGATACAGCCGACATTACCGTCGCCGGAAAACTCGTGCGCGAAGGCGATGGATGGCTGCTCGCCAATGAGCTGCCGGGGCAGAAATTTCTCCTCGCAGGCAAAACTCTCGGCGAATTGACGGCGCGGGGAATTGAACCTGATTCCCTGGTCGAGATAACCGGCATTTGGAAGACCGCCGGCGAAGGAGCTTCCGCGCAGGAAGTCGTCGAGTTGAAATCGGTAAAAAAAGATGAAGCGACAACCAAAGCTAATCCCGTCAGTTTGATAAAAGATGCGGCTGATGGCGAAAGACCGGGCGTTCGTTTCCTGAAAGCCGGTTTCGTCAAACCTTCGCTTTTGCCCGCCGTCAAAACCGCAGAAGAGGAAAAAAATAAGTCTTTAGCTCCAATTCGCACGACTTCGCCCGGACTAACGGTTTATCAGGGAGGCGCGATTACCCCGCGCCTTTATTTTATTAAACAGCGTTTGGGCGGGCTGGAGGTTTCCCGCCAGGTTTTGGATTTAAGCGTTTCATACACTCCGACGCCGAAACTTCAATTAGAAGCGGAAATACCATTTTCGCGAACGTCTTTTGCTGACGGCGTAGATTCCGGCTCCGGTTCCGGACTCGGCAATATTACGCTGTGGGGAAAATACCGCTTTTTCAGAACCGTAAAAACCTACGGCGACCGCCAGGCAGCTTTCAGATTCGGATTGGAACTGCCGACCGGGAAGAAAACGGCGCCGGGCATGAAGCAGATAAATGCTCCCGCTTTTGTCCGCCAACAATTGACGCCCATAAACGGCGGTTTTTCGCCGCATTTTGATATTGCCTTTTCGCAAGCCGGCGGCAGAGTTATCTACGGCGGGAATGTAGAGGGCATTTTGCGGACGACGCGCGACGGCTTCCGGCTCGGCAATGAAATCCGCGTGAATACCGATTTCGAGTATGTTCTGCTGCCGTTTGTTTACACCAAACCCGGTAAAGAATTATTCGTGATAATGGAATCAACCTTTTTGATTCGGAATAATGGTCGGCTCGGCGGTTTGAAAGTGCCGGGAAGTTCCTCGACGGAATTTTATTTATCGCCGGGACTGCAATATGCCGCCGATCCCAGATTTGTGATCGAGGGCAGTATCCAATTGCCTGTGTTTCGTAATTCCGGCGCGCTAACGCTCAAGACTGACTATAATCTTTTGCTCGGAGTGAAATATTTGTTTTGATGAATCCGATAAAGGGAATTACAGCTCTGGTCGTTTGCCTCTGCCTGCTGGCATTGCCGGCATTCGTTTTTACCCAAAACTACAGTCTCGAAAAAGCTCCGGCTATTGTCCTCAAGGATTTGAAGGGCAAAATCGTCAGGATTGAAAATTACAAAGGCAAAATCGTAGTGCTGAACTTCTGGGCGACGTGGTGCCCGCCGTGTCGCGCGGAAATTCCCGAACTAATCAAATGGCAAAAGAAATACGAGAATCAAGGACTGCAAATCATCGGCATTACCTATCCGCCGACAAACCGCGTGAAAGTCCGAAGTTTCGCCCGCTGGAACAAAATCAATTATCCGATTCTCTTCGGCTCGAAAAAGACCAGACAAATGTTTGATTCAAACGAAACGATGCCGTTTTCGGTCGTTATCGATAAGGATGGAAACGTGCGGGAGCGCATCGAAGGCATGATCTTTGCCGATGAATTTGATGAAAAGATCAAACCCTTACTCGAATTCCTTTGAAATAGCGGCAATGTCTCTTTTCCTCAGGCTTCTCGAACTCTTTATTTTTTTACAAAAAGACTTTTAATTTCTTTTATCTTCTAAAATTTCAAAAGTACATTTCGGATGTTCGCCTTTCCGGCAGTATTCTTTAATTTTTAAGCCCGTAACTTCGGACAAAAAAGCCTCTGCCAAACGGCAAACTTCCGGATGCTGCGAGACGCTGACATCAAACGGACAGCTCGTCACGCTGAGAATCAGCAGCTTACCCGCCTCACTTTTAAAAGCGGGCGCGCCGCCCATCGATTCTAAAGTGCTCAACGCTCGTTCGGCGCGGCTTTCGACCGGGTCATTTTCCTGCGCCTTATTGCCGGCAGCGAGCGAATGCGCGACTTCGCTGAGAATCGCCTCTAATTCCTCCGGCGCGAGCCTTCGTTTTAAAACCGCCAACAACTGGTTAAATAAAGTCGCATACGCTTTCGGGTAAAGCTGTTCGGCTTCTGCCGTGAGCACGTAATGAACATGCGGCTTGCGCAAGCCTCTCTGCGTTCCGCCTCGCGCGACCAGCCCGTCGCGCTCCAGAGTCGTTAGATGGGCGCGCACGGCGTTGTCGGTAAGCTGCAGCTCGGTCGACAGTTCTTCCACCGTCCCGACACCACGGCGCAAAAGACCGAGCACCTGCCCGCGGGTGGATTCAAAAAAATTCCGTCCGAATTTAGTGCCTTGCATCGTCTTGCCTCAGCTCTCAAGTATAAGCATTTTCATTAAAAAACACAATAAGTCAAAAAACATCTTGACTTATTACGCTAAAAGTTTTAGTTTTAGAAAAAGAAAAACAGGATTAACTCCAAAACCGGGCAATTTTTTTTCGGGCGGTGGAAAGATGCTTTTGAATGTCAATAACTTGGTAACCCGCGACGACAGAGGCGAGCGGGAAATTGATCCAGATAAAAGACTCGTTCGGTCGAGAAGCGTGGAGCGCGTCGCCGAAGCCGGGCTGCCGACCGAATCCGGCGATTTTCGCCTTATCGGCTATCGCTCGCTCGTTTCAAGCGAAGAATTCGTCGTCCTGGCGCGCGGCAGTTTTCGCGCCGAGTGCCCGACGCTCGTCCGCATTCACTCGCAGTGTTTGACGGGCGACGCGTTCGGCTCGACGAAATGCGACTGCGGACAACAGCTTCAGGAGGCGATGAGACTCATCGCCGAAGAAAACTGCGGCGCGGTTGTTTACCAGCAGCAGGAAGGTCGCGGCATCGGCATCATCAATAAAATTCGCGCCTACGCGCTGCAAGATGCGGGCGCTGACACGGTTGAGGCAAACGAGCGTTTGGGGCTGGAAGTCGATTCGCGCCGCTACGACCAATGCGCCGAGATTCTGCGCGATTTGGGCTTGCGGCGCGTCCGTCTGATGTCGAACAACCCGGAAAAAATTCGCGCCCTGACGCATTGCGGGCTTGACGTGGTCGAGCGCGTGCCGCTCGCCGTCGAATTTCATTCGAGTCTGGCGCGTTATTTGAAAACGAAACGCGCGCGAATGGGACATTTAATAAACCTGCCGGAGGAATTCTGCGAACCGGCGAACGGCGGCGCGGCTGCGGCGGCAACAGAAAATCTTAATTTTATGAAAGCGTATTGAGTTGTCTTCCGGTAATTAAATTCGAACAGGAGAAAGAATTATGGAAAGCAGAGCTAAAGTTTTGGGGCATGCGGCGCACCCGATTTTAATTGTGTTCCCGTTGGGACTGTTGGCGACGGCAGTTGTTTTTGACGTGGTTTATCTCGCGACCGGAACTGAACAATGGTCGGTCATCGCCTTTTGGTTAATCGCCGCCGGAATCATCGGCGGGCTGATAGCCGCCGTTCCCGGCTGGATCGATTGGTTTGCCATCCCGTCGGGCACGCGGGCGAAATCCGTCGGACTCGCTCATGGATTGGGCAATGTCGTCGTCCTCGTCCTGTTCGCCCTGAGCTGGCTGTTTCGCCGCGACGCCGGAAGCGGTTTTGAGATGGCTGGCGCGCCGGGCACGCTGGCGCTGGTTTGCTCGCTGGCGGGCGCAGGTCTGGCGCTTTTAACCGGTTGGCTCGGCGGAGAGTTGATTGAGCGTCTCGGGATGGCTGTTCATGACGGGGCGCATTTGGACGCGCCGAATTCTTTATCGGGACGCCCGGCAAGTGAGAACGCAAAAAGCACGTAAACGCAAAAAGCGCCCGGCGAAAAAAAATCGACTCGCCCGAAAGGCAAGTAGCCGAGTGCGGACTTGAGCGGCGTTTGAATTCGCGGCATTTCATTTTACTGAAAGTTCGCCTGCGATTTAATCAGAATGATCGAAAGTATCAAACGTCACTGGCGAGACTATTTGATGGAAGCGGCAGGACTGGCAGGATTTGTCGGCGGCGCAAGTCTTTTGACAGTGTTTCTCGAACACCCGGAACTGCCCGTAATGCAAAGCGCGCTGGGCGAACATCCGCTTCTCAGGCGCGTCCCGCTCGGCATCTTTTTGGGCGGTTACATCACGGGCGTCGTCTATCTGTTTGGAAAACGCTCCGGCGCGCACATCAATCCGGCGGTAACGTGGGCTTTTTTCCGGCTCGGCAAAATCAATTTAGCCGATTCGGTTTTTTACACGCTGGCGCAATTTGCCGGGGCAATCGCGGCGGCGCAAATTATGAAACTGGCGCTCGGAGATTTTTATCGAGACCCGCCGATTCGATATGTGGTAACTGAACCGGCGAAATGGGACACGAGCGGCGTTTGGGCTTTCGCGGCGGAGTTTTTTATTTCTTTTATTTTGATGTTTGTATGTTTAATTGCGGCTAACTCGAGTCGTCTCGAAAAACTCGTCGCGCCGATTACGGGCGGCTTAATTGCGCTTTACCTGATTGTCGAAACGCCGTATTCGGGGATGAGCTTGAATCCGGCGCGCTCGTTCGGCTCGGCTCTGGCGGCAAACGAATGGCGGTATTTGTGGATTTACTTCGTCGCGCCGCCGCTGGCGATGCTGTTGGCGGCGGAGATTTTTCAGCGGACGAAGTCTTTTTTCGGCGGTTTGATTGATAAAGAGCAGCCGAGCTATCCGAATCACGAGGAGAATTAATAACAGATGAACAATGAAGAGCAAATGAACAGCAGCGGTAGTGAAGAACAGCGTCCGACGGCTGAGGAAATGGCGGAATTTGCCGAAAAACTGCCGTATCCGGCAAAGCAATCGGAGATGAAATTGCAGCCCGATTCGGACTTATCGAATTACCGAGCGGCGGATAAATTGCGCGGGCGCGTGGCGATTATCACGGGCGGCGATTCGGGCATCGGGCGGGCGGCGGCGATTGCGTTTTGCAAAGAAGGCGCGCAGGTTGCCATCGTCTACAACGAAAACGACGAAGACGCCGAAAAGACGCGCGCGCTGTGCGAGCAAAACGGCGGCAGATGTCTGGTGATTAAGGCGGACGTGCGCGACCGAAAAGCGTGTTTCGACGCGGTCGAGCAAACCGTCCAAGAGTTCGGCGGTTTGAATATTCTGGTCAATAACGCCGCATATCAAAAAACGCAGGAAAACCTCGAAGACATTTCCGAAGAACAACTGCGGCGCACTTTTGAGACGAACATTTTCGCTTACTTTTTTATGGCGCAGGCGGCTCTACCGCATCTGAAAGCGGGCGATTCAATCGTCAACACCGGCAGCATCGTCGGGCTGACCGGACACCCGATTTTGATTGATTACACGTCAACCAAAGGCGCGATTCACGCTTTCACCAAATCGCTGGCATTTAATCTGGGCAAAAAAGGCATCCGCGTCAATTCGGTCGTTCCGGGTCCGGTCTGGACGCCGAACATTCCGGGCACGATGCCGCTGGAAGAAATCGAAAAATTCGGTCACGAGGTCGCGCTTGCACGCCCGGGACAGCCCGAAGAAATCGCGCCCGCCTTTGTTTTGCTCGCGTCTGGCGACGGCAGTTTTATGACCGGCAGTTTAGTTCACGTGACGGGCGGCAAAATGTCGAGCGATTAGGATGAAACAGATGGAAGATTACCGGCATGAAAAAGTTCGCGAACTGCTCGAAATTGCTGCGGTTACCGAGCCGACGCGGGAAGTCTTGCTCGAACGGCTAAATGCCGGCGCAGGCTACGTGCCGCGCTTTTTTGAAGAGCAGGATTATTCGACGCTCACAGCCGTTTGCGCCGTCCTCGCGCCGACGGAAACCGTCCCGTCATATTTTGTTCCGAGCGAAATTGACAAGCGCCTTGCCGACGGGCAGGGAAACGGCTGGCGATACGCGAAAATGCCGCCCGACCGGGAAGCCTTTAGGCGCTGGCTGCTGGGATTAAATGAAATTGCCGAGCAGAAATTCAACCGTCATTTCGCCGGACTTGAATTCGAGCGTCAAAGCGAGATTCTGCAACTCGTCCGGCGCGGAGAAATCAGCACGGCAGTCTGGCAGGATTTTGACTGCAAACTTTTTCTCGAAGAACTGCTCGTCGAATGCGCCGAAATTTTTTACAGTCATCCGCTCGCGCAGGAAGAAATCGGTTACATCGGTTTTGCCGACGCGCGCGGGTGGCAAAAAATCGGACTGAATCAACACGACGCGATTGAAGTCCAAAGTCCGAAGCCCAAAGTCCAAAGTCAGAAAACGCAGAAGCCTGTTGAAAATTTGACTATGCGCCGCTACTCGCCGGGCGAAATTGTTGACGCGGTCGTTATCGGCACGGGCGCGGGCGGCGCGCCGATTCTGGCGCGATTGGCGCAGGCGGGCTTGAAAGTAATTGCGCTCGAAGCCGGAAAACACTTCGATTATCAAAAATTTGCGACGGACGAGCGCGAGCAGGTCAAACTCTTTTGGCTCGACGAGCGTTTGAGCGCCGGAAGCACACCGGTTTATTTCGGCAGCAACAATTCCGGCTGCGGCGTCGGCGGCTCGACCGTGCATTTTACCGCCTACACGCCGCGCGCTCAGGCTGACGATTTTCGCCTTTTTTCCGAGTTCGGCACGGGGCGCGATTGGTGTTTGTCTTTTGAGGAGATTGAACCCTTCTACGATGAGGTTGAATGGTTTCTGGGCGTTTCGGGCGCGACGCCGTATCCGTGGGGCAAATCGAGAAAGCGCGGTTATCCGCTGCCGCCTTTGCCTTTGAACGGCGCGGCTCAATTGATGCAGCGCGCCTGCGCCGAACTCGGAATCGAAACTTCGCCCGCGCCGAACGCCGCGCTTTCACAAAATTATTTCAGGGAAGAAATCGGCTGGCGCGCGGCTTGCACGAATCGCGGTTTTTGCCAGGCGGGCTGCACAATCGGGGCGAAAGGCAGCGCGGACGCGACGTTTATTCCGCTGGCGATAAAACACGGCGCGGAAATTCGGGCGGAGAGTTTTGTCACGGAATTTGAAACTGATTCGCAGGGGAAAATCAAATCGGTCGTTTACACGCGAGAAGGCAAAACCGAAAGGCAGCTTTGCCGGAATGTCTTTCTGTGCGCCGGTGCGATTGAAACGCCGCGCCTTTTGCTGCTCAACAATCTGGCTAATCGAAGCGGTCAGGTCGGCAGGAATTTTATGGCGCATCCGGGCGTGCAGGTGTGGGGCGTCTTTGACGAGGAAATCTATCCGCACAAAGGCATTCCCGGCGGCTTGATTTCGGAAGACACGCATCGCCCGCAAAAGCGTTTTGAGGCGGATTTTGCCGGCGGCTATCTCGTGCAATCAATCGGCGTGATGCCCGTCACATACGTTTCGCAGCTCGCCCGCGCCGAAAAAGTCTGGGGCGCAGAATTAGGCGCTTGGATGAATGATTACAATCGCACGGCGGGCATCAACATCTTGGGCGAATGTCTGCCGTATGAGCATAATTTCATGGAGCTTTCCGACGAAAAAGACGAGCGCGGGCTGCCGAAGCCGCTTGTGCATTTTTCGCACGGCGAGAACGAAGAAAAAATGACGGCTCACGCCGAAAAATTAATGCGCGAGATTTGGTCGGCGGCGGGCGCGAAGAAAATGTGGACTTTTCAGCGCAACGCGCACGTCATCGGAACTTGCGTGATGGGCGAAAACCCGGCTGATTCGGTCGTCAATCGAAACGGTCAATCGTTCGACGTACCGAATCTTTACATCTGCGACAATTCAATTTTTCCGAGCGCGCTTTCGGTCAATCCGGCGCTGACGATTATGGCTCTGGCGCTCAGGACGGCGGACGAATTTTTAGGAAGATTATGAGCAAAAAAGGTTTTTTGGACATTATCAAACGGGTGCGCGGCGACGGCGATTACGCGGGCGACGAGTTCGGCGGCGGACGCGGGACGGACGGCAGCGGAATGCCGACCGGCAAGCCGGGAAATTTTATGTTCGCGACCGGCATCGAATGCAGCTACCCGAAAATAAAGAACGGCACGATTCGCCGCGACCTTTTGGACGAGTGCGGGCATTACGAGCGTTTTGAGGAAGATTTGCATTTGATAAAGGATTTGGGCTTGAAAGTAGTGCGCTACGGGCTGCCTTATTACAAAATCAATCACGCGCAGGGAAAATACGATTTCGAGTTTGCCGATGCAGCGATGCGTTTGATGCAAAAACTGGAGCTGACGCCGATTCTGGATTTGATGCACTTCGGCGTGCCGGACTGGATAGGAGATTTTCAGAATCCCGAGCTTCCGATTCACTTTGCCGATTACGCGGCGGCGGTCGCCGAGCGTTATCCGTGGGTTAGATTTTACACGCCGGTTAACGAGATTTACGTGACGGCTCGCGTTTCGGCAAAGGACGGGTTGTGGAACGAGCAGCTCAAATCAGACCGCGCTTTCGTCAATGCGATGAAGCACACAGTCGCCGCCAGCATTCTCGCCACGCACGAGATTGCCAAACGCCGCAACGACTGCATCATCGTTCAAAGCGAGTCAGCCGAGTATCTGCACGAGGCGCGCGCCGAGGTTTCGCCCGAAACCAAGCTTTTTAACAAGCAGCGTTTGATTGCTCTCGACCTTCTTTACGCTTACCCGCCGGATGCCGACGTCTGTCATTATTTGCAGGACAACGGCTTGACGCGCGAGGAATACGATTGGTTTATGGTCGGCGAGCCGCCCGGCTACCAGATTATGGGCAACGATTATTACGGGCGCAACGAGCGGATAAAATTGCCGGACGGCAGTTTTTCGATGGCGGAAGACGTGCTCGGCTGGTATCAAATCACGCACGATTATTACATCCGTTACAAAAAACCCGTGATGCACACCGAGACGAATACTTTCGACGCTGACTTTGCCCCGACGTGGCTCTGGAAACAGTGGATAAATATTTTGCGGATGCGCGCGGACGGCGTTCCCGTGCTCGGTTTTACCTGGTACAGCCTGATTGACCAGGTCGATTGGGACTCGGAGCTGGCGGAAAAGAAAGGCAGCGTCAACGAATGCGGCTTGTACGATTTAGACCGCAAACCGCGCCCCGTCGCCGACGCCTACCGGCAGCTTCTCAAGGAATACGGGCAGATTACGATTGTTCCGCACGGCGAGGTGTTTGAGATGACGCGAGAGCCGGCGCGCTTGAAAGTCGAAGTTTAATGAATATGGAAAATCCATAAAAATCCATAGTCGCCATCGACGATAAAATAAAAAATGGAGGCTTTGTCTTAAAAGTAAGGCTTTGTGTCTAAAGTCGGCTTTGTTGGGCTTTGTTGCAAAAGCCACTTTTGAGACAGACCTTTGCAACAGGCTTAAGCAGTTTTGAGACAAAATAATAATACTGGCAAATTTTGTGCAATGCCAGTATTATAAAAATATGAAAAGAGCCATATTTTATTGGTCTATTTTTATTCTTTGCTTAATCATCGGATTTGCTAGTGTGTCCACAGATTATATAGACCATATACCTAAAAATTTCTTTTCTAAGCCGCAACCTTCACATTGCGGACAAAAGTTTTTATAATTCCCGCCAAAACTCAGGCTTCACATTCAACTCACACATTGATTGAATCAAGACACAAATATTATGCGCCAGAATCTTTGACAAAGCCTCGTTAATCTGCGCCGTTCTCGTTTTACTCCTATTTGAGTTTTATGACTCGGCTAAGCGGTATAATAAAACGCTCTATGCCCGTAGTAAACTTAGAAATGTATGTTTTCCGGCACAATAAATAAAACCTTAATGAATGTTTTTGGCGCGGCATTGCTTATCAATGGCTTTTTGGTGCTTGCCCAGTATCTGGCTGTAGCGCCGATCGGAACAGATTTTTTACTTGGTATCGCCACATTCGCAGTTCTTCCAATGCTCGCCGCTTTTCTGGCAATTCCGGTTTCTGTAGTTCTGCTTTTCTTGCGGCGCTATCGAATTACAGGTCTTAAAATACTTTTGGCTGGCGCTATTTATTTGATTATCGGAATTGGCGGTATTCGCCTTTCTGTTAACGTTCGGCATAATGGTTTTGTTGATTTAGCCCAACGCAGCCGTCCACTGGTTTCGGCAATTCAACAGTTTGATACTAAATACGGGAAACCGCCCGCAAACTTAGAGCAGTTGGTTCCGGAGTTTTTGCCGAACGTTCCGCCCACCGGAATTGGAGCATATCCGAATTACGAGTATGTTGCTGTTCCAGACCAGGTAACTTATGAAGGAAATCCCTGGATTCTAAAAGTTCGGACGCCGAGCGGCGGAATGAATTGGGATATGTTTTTGTATTTCCCGAAACAGAACTATCCGAAAGCGGGATACGGCGGTTGGCTGGAGCGAATCGAGGATTGGGCGTATGTTCACGAATAACGGCGGCATCGAAAACTCATTGCGCCGAAGCGTGAAACAGCGACTTCATTTCGTCTCAAAACACCGATTACGGCACCATAAAATTTGTCTCAGAAACGACCCTTTGGCGACATTTCTATCTTCCGATTTCACTATGATGAATTTATTTCTTTTGCGACCTGAAGTGGCTGGCGGTTGGGGTTCGGAAACCGTTGTTGCAAATCGAGCCGAAATAGAATCCGGAGCGGCGACAATAGCTGTTGTCACAAAGTTGGAGTATGTTTTCGATGACTGGCTCGGCGATGATTTATTAGAATCTTTCCCTTGTTTTATAGTCACCGAAACGCTTGCCGAAAAACTTAAAAATAACTCGTTGAGCGGGCTTAAATTTTCTGACGTGCTCATTTCAGTTTCGGAACTTTTCGAGGACATAAACGGCGTTGAAACATTTTCCGGGCTGCCGGCTTTCGTCAGGCTGGAACCGCAGGGCAAAGCTTCTTTTGACGTTGAATATAAAATATTAGACTGGAGCGGCGACGATTTTTGTTTAGGCGATAAAGCAGATTTGATCGTAACAGAAAAGGCGCTTGGCATTTTGAAGGAGGGAAGTCTTGATCAATGCGACATAATTAGTCTTAAAGACGCCGGTTTATGTGACATTAAAAAGTAATATTATTTTGTCACATAAAGGAACTTTTTTGAGACGTTTTCGAAGTTGTTGGTTCAGCTGCGAGCTTTATCGGCGCAGGTAACGACTTTAAATACTATCGAACTTGTGTGCCGAAACTAATCCTATAATTTGTGCTTGTGATGTTTTCATTACAAAACCTCTAAATTGACGTTCTTTTC
>DASVRL010000443.1:0-8024 GCA_036388635.1 Pyrinomonadaceae bacterium | reverse complement strand
GGGATAAAAGTAACCGTCCACGTCGCCTTTAACGCGGGCGCGACGAACGTAATTTTAGGCGGCGCGGCGGGCATCGAACACGGATTTGCTTTGGATGATACGCAGCTTCAATTGATGAAAGACAAAGGCACTTTTCTAGTCGGCACGGATTTTTCATATGACAACTGGTATGCCTACGGAATGGAATCCGCCCAAGCCAAAGCGCTGGAGAACACAGTTATAGACCGGCTCAAAAGAGCTTATAAAATCGGCACCAAGATGGCTTTCGGGACGGACATAATCATTGACCTGCCGGAAATGAACCGCGTCCAAACGAGCCTCAAAGTATTAAATAGCTGGAAAGCCGCCGGAATCCCGCCGTCATATATTTTGCAGACAATGACCATTAATTCCGCCGAGCTGTTGGGTCTGGAAAAACAGAGAGGCGTTTTAGAGTCATCATATTACGCCGACATCATCGCGCTTAAAAACAATCCGCTCGAAAATATCGAAGCCGTCAAAAGCGTCCGCTTCGTGATGAAAGAGGGTAAAATAATCAGGCAGGATTAAAAGATAGCTTAACCAAAATTCATTCGGGCGGATGAATTTGCCCGAATGAATTTGAAACGAGATGAATAAAGAACTTGAAGCTTACGTACGCTATTCTGTCGCCTTAAGGCGTCGACCGGAAAATCGGCGCGGGCGGAAAGAGCCATAACAAAAACAAATCTGTCTCAGAAACAATCCTTTTCGAGACAATCCGAATAGACTAAAATCCGTCACAAAAACGACCCTTTTTGAGACTATAATCAGTTGTTAGCCTGAACCTCGGGAACAAATTTCAATGTTAGTTGTCTAAGTTATTATGAAACCGAGCCGGTATTTGCAGATTGTTGTTCTTATGACTGTTGGTTTTGGAGCAACAGTCACGTTTTTTGCTATTCGTTATTCGCAATCTCAAACTTCAAGGATTAGCGAATCAGCTATTAAAGACCGACTCGTTGCGGAAACCGAAACCGTTACACCAGCCATTTCACCGACCGAATTACCGGAGGCAAAAGCTATTCGTATAGCTGAGGAATTTGTAGCCCAGAACGGTTATACGAATTTGCCCGTCGACAAGGATAAAATAGTTTACGAGACGGTTGAGTTTGGTAATAATCTTGATGAGCTTTTAAAATTCAGGGCAAATACTTTAGAGCACAAAGCATACGGTATTTTGTATAAAGCAACCGGAACGAAAATGGGTGAAAAAGGTTGGACGGTAGTATTTCAGTCAATCAATGTTTCCGACGATTATTACAAGTCCATAAGCCGGCAATCAGGCAAGCAAGTCACCAGAGAAAACCACCCGATCGGACGGGCGGTAACTATGGACGCAAATTTTCAAAACCTGCTGATGGAACACAAAACATTCCCTTTACAAAATGTTGACAAAAAGTTGAAATAAACCGACTCAAAAATGCCGCTTGTCGAGACGATTAAAACAGATTAATATTTGTCTCCTAAAGTGTCGTTTATGAGACATAAAATAACACATTTTGTTGTCTCGCTACAGAAACTTCTTCAGACAATCCTGATCAGGCAGAAAAAATCTTGATTTTAAATAAGACACAAATTCCCTTCTCACGGCTATCGGCGGCAAAATTCATATAAAAAGCACCCTTTCTTCAAAGGTATATCATAAAATTTCGACTTAAATTCTAAAAAAAGCGCGTGCTGCCGGTTGCGCCGGTCTTAATCACGCGCATATTTCGTAACCGGTCGCCGTCGGCGGTGAAGATTCTGCCCGACACCGAAACCGGCGCTGGCGGCGGTGCGGGCAGAAAAGCGTTATGCACTTTATCCTCGATTGTTTCCGAGTTGCCCCTGAAACCGGTGTGATAAAAGCCGCGCGCGCGAATCAGGATGTTTTGTCCGCTCGGCAGATTCAGCCCGTTCAAAGTGTAAACAGCAATTTGCGGTGCGAGCAGCGGCACAATCGGCACGAGTTCGGCGTCGCCGTTTCCTTCCGCCGGTTCGCCAGCAGCCGTCAATCCGGCAGGCGAAGTAAAGCCGTTGGTCGCCGTGCCGAGCAAAGTGTAATTCGCGCCGTTATCGACTGATAGCTCGAAAACGACGCGCGTAAACTGCGCCGCCGAGCCGTCGCGCGCCAGCGTAACAGCGGTTCTCGTGACCGTCAGCGAAGAGAGCGCGACGGTGTTATTTGAGAGCCGCGCGAATTGACTGCGCGTCACCGGCGCACTATTGTTCGGCAGGAGCGAAGTAAATGAGCCGCCGATGAGAATCTTTCCGTCCGGTTGCAGAGCGATTGAAAGGACGCCGCTGTCGGCATTCGGATTAAAAGTCGTATCAACCGTGCCGTTGGTGTTCAAACGGGCGATACGATTGCGCGTCACCGATGCGCCGCCGTTCGGCGCGAGTGATGTGAATCTGCCGCCGATGAGAATTTTCCCGTCTGACTGCGCCACGATTACTAAGACATTGTCGTTGACATTCGGATTAAAACCTGTCCCGACCGTGCCGTCGGCGTTCAGCCGCGCGATATGATTACGCTCAATCGTCGTGCCGCCGTTCGGAGAGAGCGAGGTGAAATAGCCGCCAATGAGAATCCTGCCGTCCGACTGCACCGTCATTGATAAGACCCAATCGTCGGGATTCGGGCTAAAAGTCAGGTCAACAGTGCCGTCCGTGTTTAATCGGGCGAGATTGTAGCGCGTCACCGACGCACCATTGTTCGGCGCGAGCGAAGTGAATGAACCGCCGACCAGAATCTTTCCGTCCGGCTGCGTCGCGATTGTAAAGACAGCGTTGTTGGGATTCGGGTCGAAAGCTGCATCAACCGTACCGTCGGCGTTTAGTCGGGCAATATAATTGCGCGAAATCGCCGCGCCGGCGTTCGGCGCAAGCGAAGTAAAATAGCCGCTGACGAGAATCTTTCCGTCCGGCTGCACGGCGATTGAGTGGACGGTATTGTTAGCATTCGGGTTAAAAGTCGCGTCAATAGTGCCGTCCGCGCTAAGGCGAGCGATACGATTGCGCGCAAAAGTCGCGCCGCCGTTCGGCGCCAGTGATGTGAATAAGCCGCCGATAAGAATTTTCCCGTCCGGCTGCACCACGATTAAATAAACATCATGGTTGACATTCGGATTAAAAGTCGTATCGAGCGTGCCGTCGGTGTTCAGGCGAGCGAGATTCCGGCGCGGCGTGCCGAGAACGCTTGAGAAATAGCCGCCGATGATGATTTTCCCGTCCGGCTGAATGGCTGTGCTGTGAATATGACTAAAATTACCATCGATACCCAACAGGTTGAGATTATTAAGCGTCTGGTCGGCGCGCCCGTCGCATTCGAGGCGGGCGATATTGTTGCGCGTCACCGATGCGCCGCCGTTCGGCGCAAGCGAGCCGAATATGCCGCCGACGAGAATCTTTCCGTCCGGCTGCACGGCGATTGACCAGATATAGTTGTTGTTGGGGTTGCCGCCGAAATTCGGGTCGAAAATCATATCGAGCGAGCCGTCGGCGTTCAGGCGAGCGACATTATGGCGTCGATAGCGGGCGGACTCCGCGCTGCCGGACGGCGCGAGCATTTTGAAATTTCCGCCGATTAAAATCTTCCCGTCCGGCTGTAACACGATTGATTGGACAGCGTAGTTGGCATTCGGGTCGAAAGTCATATCAAGCGAGCCGTCCGCATTGAGGCGGGCGATACGATTGCGTATAAACCAGGCAGGACCATTCGGCTGTAGCCAGGTGAAATCGCCGCCGATTAAAATTTTCCCGTCCGGCTGGAGGGCGATTGCATAGATTTGGTTATTGGCATTCGGGTCAAAAGTCATATCAACCGAGCCGTCCGCGTTGAGGCGGGCGATATTATTGCGCATCACCGGCGCGCCGCCGTTCGGCGTCAACAGAGTGAAAATTCCGCCGATGAGAATTTTTCCGTCCGGTTGCGGCACGATTATGTTGACGCCGCCGTTGACATTCGGATTAAAAGACGTATCGAGCGAACCGTCGGCATTGAGGCGGGCGATATGATTGCGCGTCACCGGCGCGCTGCCGTTCGGCGCAAGCGAAGTGAATGCGCCGCCGATTAAAATCTTGTCGTCTGGCTGCACCGCGATCGTAGCGACGGTATTGTTGGCATTCGGGTCGAAATTCATATCGACCGCGCCGTCGCCGTTCAGGCGGGCAATACTATTGCGCGTCACCGGCGCGCTGCCGACCGGCGCGAGCGAGGTGAATATACCGCCAACCAGAATCTTTCCGTCCCTCGGCTGCAATACGATTGAGATGATTGAAGCGCCGCCGAAGCTGCTGTTGACACTCATATTAAGAGTCGCATCAACCGTGCCGTCTATATTCAGGCGGGCGATTTTACTGCGCGCGACCGCCGCGCCGCCGTTTGGTGAAAACGAATTGAAATCGCCGCCGACTAAAATCTTCCCGTCCGGCTGAAGGGTAATTTCGCGAACCCACCAATTGGGATTCGGGTCGAAACCGTCAAGCGCAGACTGCGCGTTGATTGATTGATTGAAAATAAAAAATAAGCCGATAACAACTGATAGAACGTGCGGAAATAAGAATTTTCTCATTTGGTTATCTCCCAGTAAATTATATTTTCAAGATATTCGCGGCGATGATGATGAGGTCGAAGGTTTTGTTGACGCGAACCAGTGAATATCTGGGAGCGGCGGCGGCATCAAAACTTCCGCCGATTAAAACTTTTCCGTCCGGCTGCACGACAACCGCGTCCGCGCTGCCTCTCGGTTGCCTGAAAGCTGCGGCTTTAAAGTTCGGGTCGATTTCTCCCGCCGCTTTGACCGGCATCTGCCCCGGCAAAAAAAGTATTAAAACTGTCGAAAGGATTGAGAAATGAGTTCTGAAAAATGTTCTTATCAGCGTTGTAGGCATGTCGCATACTCCTTTTTACAACTCAAATTACATTAGTAATTATTCGGTGCCGCTTTTTCCTGCTTCATCATCATTTCGATTAAACGGTCTTAAAATGGTGAAGCTTTATCTCCTGATTCGAGAGTTCCGTTTCAAATAAAAAAACGACTCATTAAATCCGCACCCGAAAATCTGCAATAATAAATCTGCAAACTTCTGGTTTTAGCATTTCCCCTCAAATGCTAATGAATTTAACTTGTCGTCGGTTAAAGCGACTGTAGTTGATTTCCTGACGAGTGTCAATAGTTTTTGGATGGAGAATTGAAATAGTGTCGAAAACGAAAGTCCCGTCACTGCGGCGAGGCAGCCTTACCATAACGACGTTGCAAATAAACCTTTACATTGAGCCGGTTTTTAATTCTTTACAGCCTGAGAACAAGGCGTGAGAGATTACGGCTTTTCTTGAGATTTTGCCAGTTATGATGTCAAAATCGGACTCGCAGCGGAAACTTCTTTTCTTTGCGCTAATCGGCGGTCAGTTGAATTCAATTATTCAACTCTTAATTGGTTAATCAGCTTCTCGCTGGAGGAAACTTGAAGGGACAACGACTAAATTCGTCAAACAAAAACCTGCTGCTTACAAAGGTCGGAATCTTTCCACTGCTTCAACCAATAGTGATAAGCGGTTAGGTTTTTGCCGATAAAATCTCGACTATAGAAGTTAAAAAAGTTAATGTATCTTTTGTTATGAAAGAATTACCAGAATTAAAATTGACACGCATACAAATTTCTATCATGAAGCAAAAAAGCATCGAAACCCTAATTAAAGCGAAAGTTCTTTGATAAAGAACGACCTATCAATAAAACTCGACCGGCATTATTTTTAATTGACTGTAATGGTAGCCAAATTCACTTTCCAAGTGTAATCCGGCGTCCATCTCGGACCGAAGGTTCCGACATTCACGGTATATTTTCCCGCCTTTTCGGGCGTCCAGGAAAAATTGTATGTCTTTGTTTCTCCGGCGGCGTAGTCTACGTTAGCCTTGTTTTGTTTATAAACGGATTTGCCCGCGTCATCCCAAATCTCCATTTCCAAAATCGTCCTCGGTGCAGCCTTTTTATCATCATTGCGCGCCTGTATTTCGATGGCGACGGGACTTTTAGCCGCAAACGTATTTTGCGGAGTCTTGACGCTGATTGAAAAAGGCGGCGCGGCAAGCGTTTCTTTATAAAACCCGGCTATTTTGACAGCCAGCCGCGCGAGTCCCCAGTTGTCCAAATTTGCCAGAACAATCACCGATAATTTGTCGTCGGGAAATCGTTCATAATCCGCCCGAAAGCCGGGATATTGCCCGTCGTGGTTGATCCTCGTTCGACCGAGATACGAATCCACATTCCAGCCGAGTCCGTAATTGACCGGCGTATTATCGGTTAATGCGCCGCGCGTCCACATCAGCCGGCGCTCTGTTTCGGTCAATAGATTTCCTTTATCCAGAAAAGCGTCCCATTTCGCCAAATCCTGAATCGTTGACAAAAACGAGCCGCTCGGACGCACCGCGAGCCAGTTTTCGGCGTTGGTTCTGCCTTCCGGGGCTTGATGATAGCCGCTCACACGGTTTGGAATAATATCGCTCGGAGAAGTCGTTCTGGTGGCGGTCAGACCGGCGGGAACGAAAATACGCTCGGCGATAAATTTATCCCAGGGCTTGCCGCTGATTTTCGTAATCGCTTCCGCCAGAATATAGTAACCGACGTTGGAATACAGCCATTTCTCGCCGGGTTTCGAATTGAGCGGAACGGAATACATCGCCTCGATAACTTCCGTCACGGGCTGCTGTTTATACGGGTGATAGTCCGCCGGGTCGCGGACGATTCCCGATGTATGAGTCAAAAGTTGTCTGAAAGTAATTTCTTTCCAAGGTTCGGGAAATCCGTCCAAATATTTTGAAGCCTTATCGTCAAGGGCGAGCTTGCCGTCCCTTTGCAGCAGTAAAATCGCGGCGGCAACGAACTGTTTGCCGAGCGAGGCGATGATAAACACGGATTCGGATTTCACCGGCGTTCCCGTTTCCAGATTAGCCTGTCCATAAACGCTCATCTTCACCACCTTGCCGTCCTGCAGGACAGCCAACGCCAGTCCCGGAATTTTCATATCCAGCATACGCTCGGCGACGAACTTGTCCACAGCGTCCGATTTAACTTCTTTAGCTTGCGGTTGGGCTGAAATTGCCGAAAAACAGAATAGTAAAAAGAATAATATCAAGTAAATTTTCATCGAAATATCCTCGCAAGCAAATTTAGAATCAAAATGACTAATGATTTTCTTTTCATAAAAATTATCCAAAACCGGTTATCGGCTGGCGACTTGCCCCTGCGTCAGCCATTCGCGTAATTTGAACGCGATTGAATTCGGGTCGGAGTCGATGTTGTTCAGAATCACGACCGTGTAGCCGAGGTCGGGATACATATCGAACTTATTGGTGATGCCGACCCATCCGCCGCCGTGTCCGATGACGCGCGTGCCGTTATATCGCTTGACGATAAAGCCGTAGCCGTATTGACTGTCCGGTTCGCTGTAATTCATTCTTCCCGACCAGACGGTTTCAAGCGATTTCTTGTTCAGCAGTTTTCCGCCCGTCAGCGCGAGATTGAATTTAACTAAATCCTCGGCGGTCGAGTAACCCAGACCGGACGGTAAACCCTTAACAGGAAGCATAAACGCGTTGCTGCGGCGCGCGTTATTCGGCGCGTCCATATATCCGGTCGCCAGATTCGCGGGTTCCGTATCGAGTTCAAAACTATCGGTGTTCATCATCCCTGACGGTTTGCAGATATGCTGGCTGATGTATGCGTAATAATCTTCGCCCGACGCCTTTTCGATGATTGCGCCTAACAGCACGTAACCGTAGTTGCTGTAATCGAGTTTTGCGCCCGGCTCGAATTTAAGTGTATCGCCCGGAGCGTTCGGCAAATAATCTTTGACGGTGCGGAATCCGCGCCGAAATAAGCCATCCGCCGCGCTGGCTTCTTTCAGCCCGGAAGTGTGTGACAATAGATGATGAACAGTAACTTTGCCGGAAATTTCTTTGTTCGGGTAATCCGGCAGCCATTTTCCCAGAGAATCTTCGTAAGAAAGTTTGCCTTGCTCGGCG
>DASVRL010000442.1:0-3867 GCA_036388635.1 Pyrinomonadaceae bacterium | reverse complement strand
CGGAAGCCGAAGCGCAGTTTAAAAAAGCCGTCGACGCGGCGCCGCAAAATTACGAGGCGCGCCAGGCGTCGGC
Organism: Pyrinomonadaceae bacterium; assembly: GCA_036388635.1. Taxonomy (GTDB): domain Bacteria; phylum Acidobacteriota; class Blastocatellia; order Pyrinomonadales; family Pyrinomonadaceae; genus JALZHR01. Next base: position 3,794 of record DASVRL010000442.1, on the reverse strand, counting down.
TTCGTTTTATCTGGCGCAGCGGAATCTGGAAAAAGCCGAGCAGGCTTATAAGGATTTGGCGCAGGTTTTGGGAAATTCGGCGGAAGGCTTGACGGAATTAGCCGAATTTTACGTCGCCGTCGGGCGCGAAGAAGACGCGATTCAGACGTTTCAGGCGATTTTAAACGACGCTCCCGAACACGCTCCGGCGCGTTATCGTCTCGCCGAAATTTATCTGGAACGCAAGGAAACGGCGAAAGTCGGCGAGCAGGTCGAAAAGCTTCTGGCGGTCAACAACACGGACGCCGAAGCCTTGATGCTGCGCGCCCGCGTCAAATTGCAGGAAAACTCGACCGAAGACGCGATCAAGGATTTGGAAGAAGTTTTAAAACGCCAGCCGAGCTTTAAATCAGCCTTGTTTTATATGGCGCAGGCGCGTCTCGCTCTCGGGCAGGTCGACCAGGCGCGAGCCTTTATCGGCGATCTGGAAAAATATCATCCGAATTACCTGTCGAGCAGGATTTTGAAAATTCAGGCGAGCTTTACGGCGAACGAGCCGCAGAAAGCCTTGCAGGAAGCCAACGAATTAATCGAGATTGCAAAGACGGCTTACCCGACGGCGGAAACGTCGGCGCAGCAGCTGGAACAGCTTCGCGTGCGCGCGATTTCGTCTCGCGGCTTGGCTTATATCGAGCTCGGAAAACTGGCGGAAGCGCGCGCCGATCTGGAAGAAATCGTCAAGCTTTCGCCGAATTCGGCAAACGCTTTTGTCAATCTGGCGAAGGTTTCCGCCGCGCAGAAAAATCTCGCCGAAGCGCTGAGTTTTTACGAAAAAGCGCTCGCGATCGACAGGCAGAATTTCGACGCTTTGAGCGGCGCGGTCAGCGTTTTGACGCGCCAGAAACAATTTGCGGCGGCGCACGAAAAACTCGATAAAGCGATTGCCGAAAACGCGAGCGACAAAAAACTGCTGCCCGCTTTTCATTATCTGAAAGCCGACGTTTTCCGCTCGGAAAATAATTTACCGGCATCTGAATCCGAACTCTCGAAAGCCATCGAACTCGATGATACGTATCTGCCCGCTTATTCGGCTTACGCGGCGCTGCTTATTTCTCAAAACCAGAGCGAGCGCGCCATCGAGCAATACAAAAAAGTGGTCGAGAAAAAACAGTCGGCGTCCGTTTACACGCTGATTGGAATGCTCGAAGACGCGCGCGGAAATCCGGACGAAGCCGAAAAGAATTACCGCAAAGCGCTGGAGATCGCGCCGGAAATGCCGATTGCGGCGAATAATCTGGCGTGGAATATCGCCGACAAAGAGCGCGGAAATCTGGACGAAGCGCTGACGCTGGCGCAAAATTGCGTCGATAGAAATTCAGCCAACGCCGGTTTTTACGACACGCTCGGCTGGGTTTATTTCAAAAAAGGCTTGCTGTCGCCCGCCGTCGAGCAGCTGAAAAAAGCCGTCTCGCTGGAAGATACGGACGCGCAGCGCAGCGGCAGAGCGGCAAATCCGGCGTATCGCCTTCGTTTGGGACAGGCGCTGGCTTCCGCCGGCGACAAGCCTTCAGCGCGCAAGGAAGTGGAGCTGGCGCTCCAGCAGGAAAAAGATTTAACTCAAAAAGAGGTTCAGGACGCGAAAAGCCTTCTGAGCAGTTTATAAGGAAAATATGTTTCAAGGGGATTTACTCAACGCAAGTTCATTTTTTGGCGATATGCCGGAATCGCTCGCTCTGCTCGTTCTCGGCGTGTGCCTGATCGGCGCGACTTTCGGGCTGCGCCGTTTGCTGAAACGCTACGACGAAGAAAAAACCGATAAAGCGTTAAAGCAAAAGTAAAAACTTAAAAGGCAAAAGAGGATTAAGGAAATGGCGGTTGAATTTAGACAAAAGTCGATGGGCGAAATTATACGGATGCTGAAGCGGCGCAAGTGGCTGATGCTTTTGCCGATGCTCGCCGTCGCTTTAGCGGTCGCGTATGTCGTGGCAAAGCTGCCGAGCATTTACGAATCGACCACGCTTTTAACCTTAAAGCCGCCGACGATTTCGGAAAAAGTCGTCCAGTCGTTGTCGGATGAGGATTTGTCGCAGCAGTTGCAGACGATCAACCAGGAAGTTTTGTCGCGTTCTTCGCTGGAGCCGATGATTGCCAAATACAAGCTTTTCGAGATGGAAAAAGAATCCGGAATGCCGACCGAGCTGATCATCGAAAAGATGAAAAACAACATCCGCGTCGAGCCGGAAAGAAGCGACAACGAAAAGGTCGCCGCCTTTCGCATCACCTACAAAGACCGCAAACCGGAAGCCGCGCGCAACGTCGCCGCCGAGCTTGCCAGCAAATACGTCAACGCGCAGATTATCGCTTCGACCCAGAGCGCCGAAGTGACGCGCGAGTTTATCGACAATCAATTGGGTCAGGCGAAAACGAGTCTGGACACGATTGAAAAACAGCGGCTCGATATAATGATGCAGAACGTCGAGACTCTGCCCGAATCGGCGCAGGGGCTGATTGCGCAGCTGGAAGGCTTGCGCCAACGCGAGGAAACCATCGCCAAAGAAAAAGAAACTTTAATTCTCGAAAGAGGACGCCTGAACGACAGCATTCGCGCTTTGAACAGCCAGGCGCGGCTCATCGAAGATTACGGCGAAAAGGAAACGCAGGACGCGACCAGCAAAGCCTCGCGCATCGAAGACACGCCCGCCTACGGACAATTAATTCAAAAACGCGCCGAGCTGACCGCCCGGCTCGAAAAATACAAATTGCAATACCGCGAAAAACACCCGGACGTGGTCGATACGCAGACGCAGATTGATAAAGTCAATGAAGAGCTGGCGGCGCTGGCGAAAAATACCGATTTGCGCGTCAGGGAAGCAAACCGCACCAGCTCGCGCAAAGCCGAGCTGCAAAAGAAAAATCTGGAAATCGAAAAGCAAAAAGCCGAAAGCCAAATCGGGCTGATCGAACAGCAGTTTCAGATGAAAGACGAAGAATTGCGGCAAAACGCGGTCTTGATTTCCGGACTCGAAGCGAAAATAAACACGATTCCGAACGTCAAAGTCGCGCTCGAAGCCGTTAATAATCAATATCTTTCGTCGAAAACTACTTACGACGACCTTTTGAAAAAGAAAAACGACGCCAGTCTTCAGGTCGAGCGCGAATCGAACGCGCAGGGCGAGACGATTCGCGTGGTCGACGCGGCGAATTTGCCGCAGTCGCCCGTCAACGCTTCGAAACGCTATATGGCGGTTTTGATGGGCGCGGCGGTCGGAATGGTCATCGGGTTGTTTTTGGCGGCGCTGTTTGAAGTCCCGCGCCTGTTCAGAATCCAAAACATCGAGGACGCCAAACATTACACCGGCTTGCCGGTGCTGGCGTCCGTGCCGCCGCTGCTGACGCATCAGGAAATCGCCTGGCAGAAGCGCTCGGGCTGGCTCAGATTGATGGCTGGCGTGATTGCGGCGCTGGCGAGCATTCCGCTTTTGATTATGGCGCTGCAAGCGACCCGAATTTTTGAAAAGATTGTTTCATAGCAGAAATTATTTTAGCCATAGAAGACACAGAGAAAACTGAGAAAATATGAAACCACTGCCCGACATAGATAAAAACAGATTCGATTTTAATCAAAAATCACTCTCTTTTTTCTGCGCGCTCGGTGGCTAATTTTTCTTAAAAAGAGGCGAAAAATGTACAAAGAATTTTACGGATTAGAGGATTTACCTTTCACGCTGACGCCGGACCCGCGATTTATCGTGTTCACGCCGAGCTATAACGAGGTTTTGGCGAGCCTGTATTACGGGCTGGAAAACGCCAAGGGC
>DASVRL010000441.1:0-20303 GCA_036388635.1 Pyrinomonadaceae bacterium | reverse complement strand
TTCCCGGCACTAACATATCGCCGCTCTGACCGAACTGAACGTAAGCCGCTTGATTATCCGAGCTGCGGCGAATATACCAGGTGCCGTTCGACGGACGAAAAACAGCCAGATCGGTTTTCGCGTCGCCGTCGTAATCCGCCGGAACGAATCTGTCCGAACTCAAGCCCCATTGCTCGTAACGCATCTGCGCGTTCGAGCTGTGGCGCAGATACCAGATGCCGTCCGACGGGCGAAACACGGCTAAATCGGCTCGTCCGTCGCCGTCGAAATCGCCGTTGAGCGGGCGGTCGCCGCTCGTTCCCCATTGTTGAAAAGTGATGCCCTGCGACGGGTTATTCAAACTTCCGCGATAATAAAAGAAGCTCTGCGCGCCCGCCGTCGTGCCGTCGCGGTACACCGAAACGTCCGATTTGCCGTCACCGTCCCAATCACCGACGGTCAACAAATCACCCGTTTGCCCGAATTGCTCGGCGCGAACCGTATTGGTCGAAGATTGAATAATATAAAAATAAGCGAAATCACCGGCGCGCCAGACAGCGATGTCCGCGCGCCCGTCGCCGTCATAATCGGCGGGCGCTATTTTATCGGTGTTGGTTCCGAATTGCGCGGCGAGAAAACCCGCCGTCGAACGCTGAATAAACCAGCTGCCGGCGCGATAAACCGATAAATCCGTTTTTCCGTCGCCGTCGAAATCGGCGCGGGCGCGGGCGGGCACAGCGGCAGTCGGCACATAAGCCATGCCGTTAATCGCGCCGGTCGTTCCGAGCGTGTTGCTCGGCTGAACTCCGAGACTGGTCAATTGTCCGGTGGTCGGATTGACCGAAAAAGTCGTGATATTGCGGCTGATGCGATTGGCGACATACAAAAAGCTTCCCGTTTGATTAAAAGCCAGAACGTTGGCGGTGGTTCCGCCGGTCGCAAACGGCGAGCCGGTCACTGCCGCCAGAGTCGTCGCCGCGCCGCTGCCCGATATTTGATAAACTCCGACGTTATTTCCCGTATTTCCGGCAATCATATAAAAATTGCCGCTCGGATGAATCAAACCGAAACGCCGGTTGCCCAAACCCGCGGACGGAAAAGGATTTCCCGCAACGGGCGAGAGAATGCCGTTGGCGGAAGTGAAAACGCGAATGTCGTCGGTGCTGTTCATCGTGTATAGACGCCCGGCGGAATCGGTCGCGTAAGCCAGCGGATTTGCCGCGCCCGAATTAAACGGCGAGCCGGCAAGCGCGGTTAAAACTCCCGTCGAGGCGTTAACGCTGAATCCGGCGATGTTGTTTCCCGTGTTGCCGCCGACGTAGAAATAATTTCCGTCCTGGCTGAACACGCTGGAAAAAGCCGTCGTCGCGCCGAGCGCAAAAGGGCTTCCCGCCGCAGGCGTCGCCGTCGTCGCCGTGATGACAAAGCTCAGAGCCGCGCCGCCGGTCGCGCCGTTGCTGACAATCAAGGGCGAGCCCGACGGGTGAACGGCAATCGTGTTCCACGTTCCCGCACCGAGCGAAATCGGGCTGAACGGAAGCGCGGTCAACGCGCCGGTCGCCGGATTGATGGAATACGCGCTGACCGAATCTGAGCTGTCGTTGATGACGTAAAGACGATGATTGGCGCGGTCGGCAATCATTCGCTCGCTGACGATAGAATTGATTCCGCCGTTCGCCGCCGCCACCGGAAAACCGCTCAGAGCCGTCAGCGCGCCGGTCGCTTCGTTCACCTGAAAGCCGTAAATCCGGCTGCCCGCCGAATCGTCGTTCAAAGCGTAAAGCCAGCCCGCAAACGCCTGCCTGTGCCCTGTTCCGAAGATAATTCCGCAAAACAGAAAGCCGATGTATAACCATTTCAGAGATTTGCCGTTGAAGCCGTTTTTGCCGAACATAATTTTTTCTCCTCGAGATAAAAATCGAATTATGGCGCAAAGAAAGATATATAAAACAGGCTTTGCGAATAAAGAAGAAAATACAAAAAATTCTGTAACTGCTTTTAACTTTTAGAGACCGGAAGTTTTAGGATTTTAACACAAATCCACAGTTGTTTTGAATATTTTTATTCTCGCCCGACGGGATTCGAATGAAACCCTGCGCTTTTTTTCTGCGTATTCAAACCCGGTATATCTTTTTCAGAGAATCTTTAAATTTATAAGGAAAATATGAGTCCAAATTTTTTTCGCAAACATTTTTTTGCATTATTTTCAGCGTTTCTATTGACGCTCGCGCCCGCCGCGCTCAAGGTCACGGCGCAGCCGCCCGACCCGAATGAATACCGGAAGCTGCCGCCGGTCAACTACATTCGCAGCCGCGTCGTCGACATCAAACACGTCGCCATCGATTTGCGTTTCGATTGGGATAAGGAACAGGCTTTCGGCTCGACGGTCGTGACGCTCGCGCCGTTTAAAGATACGAATAAAATTTATCTGGACGCGGCGTCGATGGCGATAAGCGCTGTCACGCTGGCAGGCGGCGCGCCGCTCAAATTCGCCTACGACGCCAAAAAAGAAGACGATAATCTGGAAATCACGCTCGACCGCACCATCAGGCGCGGCGAAGACGTTTCGGTCAAAATCGAATATCGCACCAATTACGTCAATAGCGCCGACGCAGACACGGCAATCGGCAGTTTCGGGCGCGGGCTGCGATTTATCAAACCGACCGAAGACAAACCCGGCAAGCCGCGCCAAATCTGGTCGCAGGGCGAGACGGAATTTAACCGCTACTGGTTTCCGTCCTATGATTCGCCAAACGATTTTCGCACCTCCGAGCTGCGCGCGACCGTCGCCAAGCCTTTCACTGTCGTTTCCAACGGAAAACTCATCGAAGTCAAGGAAAACGCCGACGGGACGCGTACGTTTCACTGGAAGATGGACATTCCCTACACGAATTATCTGACTTCCATCGTCGTCGGCGAATACGCCGAGGTCAAACAGGAATGGAACGGAATCCCGATTATCAATTACGGCTATCCGAATGAAACGAAAGAAGTTGCCGCGACCGTGAAAAATCTGCCCGATATGGTCAAATTCTTTTCGGAAATCACGGGCGTGAAATACCCGTATCCGAAATACGCGCAGACTTTCGTCGAGGATTTCGGCGGCGGAATGGAAAATATTTCCGCGACGACGATGGTCGAGGAAATGATTCACGACGAGCGCGAACTGCTCGACGGCGACCAGGACAGCCTGCAGGCGCACGAGCTGGCGCATCAGTGGTTCGGCGATTACGTGACGACGCGCGATTGGGGACAAATCTGGCTCAACGAATCGTTTGCCACCTATTTCGACGCGCTTTACAACGAGCGCAGCAAAGGTCGCGAAAATTTTCTCTATGAAAAAGTGCGCGGCAACCAGCAGGCGTATTTCGGCGCGTGGGCGGAAGGCTTGCGCCGCCCGATTGTGACGAATCGCTACGCCAACAAGGACGCGATGTTCGACACCTACGCTTACCCGCGCGGCGCGGCTGTTCTGCATATGCTGCGCAAACATCTGGGCGACGAAGCGTTTTTTAAATCGCTGAATCATTACCTGACTTCGAACGCGCACCAGCCGGTTTCGACCGAAGATTTGCGCATCGCGATTGAAGAAACTACGGGTCAGTCGATGGATTGGTTTTTCGACCAGTGGCTTTATAAAATGGGACACCCGATTTTCGAAGTCACGAAAAGCTACGACGACGCGAAAAAAACTCTGACTTTAAACGTCAAGCAGACGCAGAAAATCAATCCGAAAGACGAATTTCCGCAGGTCGAGTTTTTCCAGACCAATGTTGATATAGCAATCGACGACCGCGTCGAAAGAGTCTGGCTCAAGCCGCAGGCGGAAAACGTCTTTACTTTCAGCGTCGCCGCCAATCCGCGACTTGTCAATTTCGATTATGAAGGAACGTTGATTAAAGAACTGAAATTTGCCAAAACAACGGACGAGCTGCTTTACCAGGCGGCAAACGACCGCGACGTGCTCGGCAAACGCTGGGCGATGACGGAGCTTGGCAAAATCGCCAAAAATCCGCAGACGCCCGCCGCCGATAAGGAAAGAATTATGGCGGCTTTCCGCAGCGCCGTCGAGAAGGAATCTTTCTGGCGTCTGCGCCGCGCCGCGCTGGACGAACTGAGCCAGACCTTTTCGTCGCCGACGCCGCCGTGGGTGAAAAAACCGGCTATCAAGCTCGACGAGGCGACCGCGCAGACCGTTCTCAAAGCGGCAAAGGATGAAAAATCCTTAACGCGCGCCGACGCGATTGCCTTTCTCGGCTTAACGCAGGACGCGAAATACGCCGACCTTTATCTGGCGGCTTTAAGCGATCCGAGCTACAGCGTCGTCGGAAACGCTTCGGTCGCTTTAGCCAGAACCAAAAACGAAAAGGCTTACGACAGTTTGCTCAAATTGGTCAATACCGAATCGTGGCGCGGTCGCCTGCGCGCCGCCGGTTTGAGCGGTTTTGCCGAGCTTGCCGATAAACGCGCTTTGGATTTGGGCATCAAGTACGCGGGCGATAAAAATCAGCCGTCGAGCGTGCGCAACGCCGCTTTGAACGTCGTCGCCAATGCCGGCAAAGGCGACGAGCGCGCTTTTCCGGTAATTTTCGAACGCTTCAAAAAATCGGTCGAAGGCAATGATTTTCAAGGCTTATTTAACGGCATCCAGGCAATCATCAAGCTCGGCGACCCGCGCGGTCAGCAGGCGTTCGATTTGATGCGCGAGAAATTCAAAAACAACCCGCAGTTTGCCGGAACGATTAATTTCTTTGAACAGCAATTCAAAGCGGCAATCGGAAAATAAAGCTTTATCTCAAAGGCGAATAAGGCATTTTCGGAAAAAAGAAAGGCGATGTATTCTTGTTCGAGAATACATCGCCTTTCTTTTTTCCTTAATTTTGCCGTTTGCGATAAAATGTCCGCAAGGTGAAATCTATGGCTAACAATTTACAAGCGGCTGAACCTTCGAGCGTTTTTGTTCTTCCTCAACCGATAAGTTTGGATTTTCACTCGGCGCGCCTGACCGAAAAGCAGTTTGAAGAACTTTGCCGAAACCATCCGGACTTAAAATTCGAGCTTTCCGCCAAAGGAGAATTAATAGTTATGCCGCCGACAAGCCTGGAATCGGGCTGGAGAAACTCCGATTTAATCATTGAAGTAGGAAATTGGGCACGGAAAGACAAAACCGGGATCGTCTTTGATTCTTCGACAATGTTCACGTTTCCGAGCGGCGCTAAACGCTCGCCCGATGTTTCCTGGATTTTAAAAGAAAGAGTCGAAGCATTACCTTTGGCGGAACGACAAAAATTCGCGCGCATTGTTCCGGATTTTGTTATCGAGCTACGCTCGCCGTCGGATTCCATCAATGATTTACAGCAGAAAATGGCGGAATATATCGCGAGCGGCATTCGTCTCGGTTGGCTCATCGACCCGCTTGAACAAAAAGTTTACGTTTATCGCGCCAATAGCGAAGTCGAAATTTTAGACAATCCCGAAAATGTTTCGGGCGAAGATGTTTTGCACGGTTTTGAGTTGAACGTGCGCGCGATTTGGTAAATTAGCTGACGGCTTGATTTTTGAGATAGAGTTTTTTCAAATATTTGAGAAATTTATGCGTAAACCAAGTATCTGTTTAGCGCTGGCAATTGGAATATTTTTATTGATGCAAATTTGCGTTCAGTCGCTTTTTGCGCAAACCGGGAACATCACTCGACAGGAGACGCTTCGCGGCTCGGTGACGCCGGAGCGCGAATGGTGGGATGTTTTGCATTACCATCTGGCGGTCGAGTTTTTCCCGGATACAAAATCTATAAAAGGCTCAAACATCATAACTTTCAAAACCCTTAAAGCGGGCAGCAAAATGCAGATTGATTTGCAGCCGCCGCTCGCCGTGACGAAAATCGCTCACGGCAGTTCCGAGCTTAAATTCGAACGCGAAGGCAATGTTTACTGGGCGACTTTTGAAAAAGATATTCCGAAAGGCGTCGAAGATAAAATCGAAGTATTTTACGAAGGCAAGCCGGTCGAAAGCAAAAATCCGCCGTGGAGCGGCGGCATCACCTGGGGACGCGACGATTTGGGCGAGCATTTTATCACCACTACCTGTCAGGGAATCGGCGCGAGCATCTGGTGGGCAAACAAAGACCACGGCTCGGACGAACCCGACCGCGGAATGCGCATCAGCGTCGCCGTGCCGGAAAATCTCGTCGCCGTTTCCAACGGTCGCTTGAAAAAGACGGATAATAATACTCAAAACAAAACAAAAACCTTTCATTGGGAAGTTTTGAATCCAATCAATAATTACGGAGTCAATGTCAATATCGGCAACTATGTAAATTTCGGGGAAAAATATCAGGGCTTGGGCGGCAATTTGGATATAAATTATTGGGTTTTGGCTCACCAGAAAGAAGCGGCGACGAGACAGTTCAAAGAAGTTCCGCGAATGTTGAAAGCCTTTGAGCACTGGTTCGGAAAATATCCGTTTTACGAAGACGGCTACAAGCTCGTCACGGTTTCCTATCCCGGAATGGAGCATCAAAGCTCGGTGACTTACGGGAATTGGTTCAGAAACGGTTATCTGGCGCGCGATTACAGCGGCTCGGGAGTCGGCTTTAAATTCGATTTTATAATCGTCCACGAATCGGGTCACGAATGGTTCGGCAACAATATCTCGATGAAAGATGCCGCCGATATGTGGATTCACGAAGGCTTTACGAATTACTCGGAAAATCTTTTTGTCGAGTATCATTTCGGGAAAGACGATGCGGAAAAGTATGTTATCGGCAGCCGCCGCAATATCCGAAACGACAGCCCGATTATCGGCACTTACGGCTCGAACCGCGAAGGCTCGGGCGATATGTATTCCAAAGGCGGAAACCTGCTGCACACCATCCGCCACGTCGTCAACGACGACCGGAAATGGCTGTCTGTTATGCGCGGGCTTAACAAGGATTTCTGGCATCAAACCGTGACTACGCAGCAAATCGAATCCTACATCGGCAAACAAGCCGGAATGGATTTGAGCAAAATTTTCGACCAGTATCTGCGAACGACTCGAATCCCGCTTTTGCAATACAAGACCAGCGGCAAAAATTTATCGTTCAAATACGACAGAGTCGTCGAAGGTTTTGCAATGCCGATTCGCGTAAGTTTAAACGGCAAGGAAATAGCGATAACGCCGAACCAGACGCTCCAGACTTTGACTCTGCCCGAAGAAATCAAAACTTTTGAAGTCAATCGCAATTTCTACATTGATGCCGAAATGATGAAATGACTTTGGTAAAGACTGCGTGTTTGACTTGCAAAGATTGAAAATATAAACTTTACTTTTAACGCGTGGTGAGTTACAGCGACTTGCGACCACGTAAAATAAACGCTAAACAGCTAAGAGTTTCAACCGAATATTTTTTTTAAGAAAAAACTCTGCGCTTGTTTGGCGTAGAGTTTTTAATTTATGGCTAACAGAGCGTATCTGTTTGCAACAGACATTAAAGATTTTCAGCAAATCGAAAATGACGAAGAACCGTATTACGATTCGCGCTGGAATATTCCGCTTCTCTGGTTTTTGTTCTTTGATGCAAGCTCGGTGAAACCGAAAAAGATTGTCTTTGGAAACGATGCCTGGCAGGAAGTTGTTTTGGTCGAGAATAAGGAAACAGCGATACATAGATTTTTGAAGCTTTATCCTCGCCTTGAAGAAGTTTTCGGCAAACATTTTTTTGACTATACGGAATTTATTAAAAACATCAATAATTGGGAGCGGGAGAATTTAGTTCTCAATCCGACTGAAATAATTGAAGACCATTCAAAAGCATTACAAGATTTTTCGGCAGCTTTGGAATTTATTCAATCCGGCAAAACTGAAAATTTCGTGAAAATCCTTGACGAATACGCGGGCGTTTTTTCACACATCAACAAAGCCGATAGCCGGACATTAACCATTTATTTTATTGGTTTTACATACTGGTAATTATGAAATCATTTCTCGATTTGTTAAAAGAAAAAATCGTCGTTTTCGACGGCGCGATGGGCACGAATCTGATGGCGCAGAATCTGACGCTGGACGATTTCGGCGGCGCAAATTTTGAAAACTGCTCGGAAAACCTGATTTACACGCGCCCCGACGCGGTTTTAAACGTGCATCGCGCGTTTCTGGAAGTCGGCTCGGACGTTATCGAAACCAACACTTTCGGCGGCAACACGGTCGTTTTGCAGGAATTCGGCATTGCCGACAAAGCCTACGACGTGAACCTCAAAGCGGCGCAGATGGCGAAAAATATAGCCAATGATTTTTCGACCAAAGCGAAGCCGCGTTTTGTCGCCGGTTCGATGGGACCGGGCACGAAACTGCCGACGCTCGGACATATTTCATACCTCGATTTGAAAAAGAATTACGAGGAACAGGTGCGCGGGCTTTTCGACGGCGGCGTCGATTTGTTTATCGTCGAAACCTGTCAGGACATTTTGCAGACGAAAGCCGCGCTCGCCGCCATCTTTGAATTTTTCGAGAAACAACGCGTGAAAATCCCCGTCATCGCGCAAGTCACCATCGAAACCTTCGGCACGATGCTGAACGGGACGGAAATTTCCGCCGCTCTGACCGCGCTCGAGCCTTTCCCGATTGACGTCGTCGGGATGAACTGCGGAACGGGTCCGAAACAGATGACCGAAAGCATCAAATACCTGTGCGAAAACGCGCCGATGCCCGTTTCGGTTCTGCCGAACGCCGGACTTCCGGAAGTCAAGGACGGCGCGATGCATTACGACGAAACGCCGGAAAGCTTTACGGCGCAGGTTCTGCATTTCGCCAGAGATTTCGGCGCAAACATCGTCGGCGGCTGCTGCGGAACAACGCCCGAACACCTGAAACTGGTGATTGAACAGGTCGAACGCCTTTCGCCGAAACAGCGCAGCGCAAGCCTGATTCCGGCGGCTTCGTCCATTTTTATCCAGCAGCCTTACACGCAGGACAATTCTTTCCTGATTATCGGCGAGCGCGTCAATGCTTCAGGCTCGAAAAAAATGCGCGATTTGCTGGAAAAGGAGGATTGGGACGGGCTTGTCTCGCTGGCGAAAGAACAGGAACGCGAAGGCGCGCACATTCTGGATGTCAACGTCGATTTCGTCGGGCGCGACGGCGTCGCCGATATGCACGAACTGGTTTCGCGGCTGGTCACAAACGTTAAAATTCCGCTGATGCTCGATTCGACGGAATGGCAGAAAATGGAAGCCGGGCTTCAGCACGCGGGCGGAAAATGCCTTTTAAATTCAACTAATTACGAAGACGGCGAAGAACGCTTTCTGAAAGTTTTCGAGCTGGCGAAAGAATACGGTGCGGGCGTCGTCGTCGGCACGATTGACGAGGAAGGAATGGCGCGCACGGCGGAAGGAAAACTGAAAATCGCCCGCCGCGCTTACCGGCAAGCCGTCGAATTCGGCATCGAGCCGCACGATATTTTCTTTGACCCGCTCGCTCTGCCGATTTCGACCGGCATCGAAGAAGACCGCCGCAACGCCGCCGAAACCATCGAATCAATCCGCCAAATCCACGCCGAAATGCCCGAAGCGAATATTCTTTTGGGCGTTTCCAACGTCTCTTTCGGCTTGAATCCGGCGGCGCGCGTCGTTTTAAATTCGATTTTCCTGCACGAATGCGTCGAAGCCGGAATGAACGCGGCAATCGTCAACGCTTCGAAAATTCTGCCGCTTAATCGCTTTAACGAGCACGAAGTCGAAGTCGCGCTCGAACTTATCTACGACAAACGAAAATTCGACGGCGACATCTGCACATACGACCCGCTCGGCGAATTTACGACGATGTTTCAGGGCAAAACGGCGAAGTCGATGAAGGTCGACGTTTCCAATTTATCGACCGAAGAAAAATTGAAGCATCACATCATCGACGGCGAAAAAATCGGCTTGGAAGACAATCTGAAAAAAGCTCTGGAAAATTATCCGGCGCTCGATATCGTCAACAATATTCTGCTCGACGGAATGAAAACGGTCGGCGATTTGTTCGGCAGCGGGCAGATGCAGCTGCCGTTCGTTTTGCAGTCGGCGGAAGTGATGAAAGCGGCGGTCAGATTTCTCGAACCGTTTATGGATAAGGTCGAAGGCGAGACGAACAAAGGCGTGATGGTTCTGGCGACCGTCAAAGGCGACGTTCACGACATCGGCAAAAATCTGGTCGATATAATCCTGACCAACAACGGCTACAAGGTCGTCAATCTCGGCATCAAACAGCCGATTGAGGAGATTTTAAAAGCCTTCGAGGAAACGAAATGCGACGCCATCGGAATGAGCGGTCTTTTGGTGAAATCGACTTTGATTATGCGCGACAATCTGGAAATTATGAACGAGCGCGGCATCAATGTGCCGGTCGTTCTGGGCGGCGCGGCGCTGAATCGCCGCTACGTCGACCAGGATTTGGTTCCGCTCTACAACGGCAAATTATTCTACGCGCGCGACGCCTTTGACGGTCTGCACGCGATGGACGCGCTGACGCAGAAAAAAGATTTAGCCGCAGAGAATACGGAGACAAGCGAGGCGGAAACCCGCGCGCAGAAAGCCGTTGCGGGAAATGGCGGCAAATCAATCGCCGCCGCGCCCGACACAATTCAAACCGTCGAAGACGCCGAAGATTTAGTCGGCGAAGACGCCAAGCTCGGCAAAGTCGCCGCCCGTGTCAGGTCGAGAAGTTCCGGCGACACGACGCACACGAAAAAATCCGACGTTTCGACCGACGTCGAAATTCCCCGCGCGCCGTTTTACGGTTCAAAAGTCGTCGAAGATATTGACTTAGACGAAGTTTTCGCCTTCGTCAATGAAACCGCGCTTTTCAAAGGTCAGTGGCAATACAAGCAAGGGCGCAAGACGAAAGAAGAATACGAAAAAATCCTGCACGAAATCGTTTATCCGAAATTCGCCGCCGTCAAGGAAAAATCGAAACGCGAAAATCTGCTGACGCCGAAAGTCGTCTACGGCTATTTTCCCTGCCAGTCCGAAGGCAACGATTTAATCATCTACGAGGCGGACGAAAAAACAGAGCGCTTGCGCTTCACCTTCCCGCGCCAGCCCGAAAACCAGCGCGGCGGGCGAAATCTCTCGCTGGCTGATTATTTCGCGTCGAAGGATTCGGGCAAAACGGACGTCGTCGCCTTCGATTTGGTGACGATGGGCAGACGCGCGAGCGAATACGCCGCCGAGCTTTTCAAAAACGACAATTACACCGATTATCTTTTATTTCACGGTCTGTCGGTCGAATCGGCGGAAGCGCTCGCCGAAATGTGGCACCAACGGATTCGCCAGGAACTCGGATTCGCCGGAAAAGACGCGACCGAACTTGTAAAACTTTTTCATCAGGGCTATCAAGGCTCGCGCTACAGCTTCGGCTATCCGGCGTGCCCGCGTTTAGAAGACCAGACGAAAATTTTCGAGCTGCTCCAGCCGGAAAGAATCGGCGTCGAACTCTCGGAAGAATTCCAGCTTCATCCTGAGCAATCGACTTCGGCGATAATCGTGCATCACCCGCAGGCGAAGTATTTTAATATCGAATAATGAAACTGCGAAAAATACTTTTTTTGTATCGGGATTCTTATTTGTTTTTATTATCGTTCTCGTTTTGCGTGATTGCTTTACGGTCGATAAGTGTTTGGATAATGGCGGTCGCTGGAATTACCGGACTTCTAAATGTGAAAAGTAAAATCTGGTAATTTTAGAGAAATGGCGACATTCTCGAATATCGTATTGGTAATTACTGCAACGCTGACCGCTTTGATGGCGGGACTTTTTTATGCGTGGTCGTGTTCGGTAATGCCCGGATTTGCTCGCTTGCCGAACAGAGAATTCGTTGCGGCGATGCAAGCGACGAATCGCGCCATTCAAAATCCGATTTTCTTCGCCGCCTTTTTCGGCGCGCCGATTCTCTTGCCGATCAGCGCATTTCTGCATAACGGGCAATCGACGCGTTTCTGGCTTTTGCTGGCGGCAACCGTGATTTATTTGCTCGGGACTTTCGGCGTTACCATATTCGGCAACGTTCCTTTGAACAACGTGCTCGACCGCTTCGATTTAGAGACGGCTTCGGATGAAGAAACAGCTTGGCAAAGAGCGAATTTTGAACGTCGCTGGAATAATCTGAATACTGTTCGCACCGTTTCCTCGACTTTTGCGGTGATTCTTACCATTATCGCTTGTTTGAATTAGCTATTTATTTTCCGCGCTTTTTTCAAAATTATTTAAATTATCGGACGGAAAAAATCAGGTGATACTTTTCGCCTCGATTTTACGCGTTTTCAGGTTGGAGGTTGATTTTATGGCAATCAATGCAAACTTGTTACCGCGTCAGTCAGAACGTCGTTTATTTTTAATCGCGGCAATCGCGTTTCCGCTGCTGGTCTTAATCGGGTATTTCAAATCTTATTATTTCAGCGCATTTTTTGACGTAAAACCGCTAGCCAACGCGCTCGTTCACGCGCACGGCATTGTGATGACGATTTGGGTTTTATATTTCGCCGCGCAGGTCGCGCTCGTTCGCTCGAAAAATCTGAAACTGCATATGTCGATGGGAATGGCGGGCATCGCGCTGGCGGCGCTGGTCATCATTGTCGGGCTGGCGACGGCGTATGACGCTCAGCTCGTCAGACACGCCGCGCCGCCCGGCGTCGACCCGCACGAGTTTTTCATTCTGCCCGTCGGCGATATGCTTTTGTTCGCCGTTTACTTTGCGGGCGCGATTTATTACCGGAAACGTCCGCGCGAACATAAATCGCTGATGCTGATGACGGCAATCAATTTTTTGCCCGCCGCATTATTCAGAATTCCGATTGTGCCGGAAAATTACGCGCTGCTTTTTACGTTCGGAATTCCTGCGCTGATGGCGATTTTTTGTCTGGTTTGGTTAAAGATGAAACACGGGCAATTCAACCGCGTTTTTGTCGCAGCAATTCTGCTTTATCTGATTGCGATGCCGTTTCCGTTTAGAATGGCTTTCGCCGAAACGCAAATCTGGCATCAGTTTATCGCTCGGATTGCGGGTTAAAAAAAGCTTCAGGACTGAATAGAGCAAGACGCGCCGAGAGTATGTTTATAATAATCAAATAAACATACTCTCGGCGCGTCTTGCTCTATTTTCCGAAAAGTTATTTATCTAATTCTACGGTTTTATTCTCGCCCATTTCGTAAGATTCGCCCGTGATAATAGCTTTGG
Source organism: Pyrinomonadaceae bacterium (assembly GCA_036388635.1). GTDB lineage: Bacteria > Acidobacteriota > Blastocatellia > Pyrinomonadales > Pyrinomonadaceae > JALZHR01. Next base: position 7,135 of record DASVRL010000441.1, on the reverse strand, counting down.
CGAATCCGACGGCGTGAGCAATCATACTCGATGTCGAATCCCAGTATTCGGCGCTTTCGACCTTGACCTTAAGCAAAGCGATTCCCGGCGTCTCCAATCCTTCGGGAAACCAGGCTTTGAGTTCCGGCGACCATAGTTCTTCCATTTTTTGCCGGTCTTTGCTTTCTTCGGCTCTGCCTCTGAGCGAAACGTAAGTCTGCTGGTCGGGCGCTGAATATGCCAGATTAACCCGCGGATTTTTCCTGATGTGTCTGATTTTGTCGGTGTCGTCGAAAGTAAAAAAATAGATGCTGCCGTCAAATTCGGTTTTCTGCGTTGACATCGGGCGCGACTGCAATTCGCCGTCTTCGTCAATCGTCGTCATCATCGTAAAATCAATGTCGCGTATAAATTCCGCAATTTTTTTAATCTCCTCGTCTCTGTTTTCGAGAGGCTGCTGCTGCTGCTGCTGCCGTTGCTGCTGTTCTGCCATCGTTTCCTCCTTGAAAATCGTTTGATTGATGAGGAAATTTGGCGGCAAAGCAATTTTTAATTCCGCTGAATCTCCTCTTGTTACCAGACTACTACATTATTGTTTTTCGCTGCGGGAAGTCGCGCGGATGCAAAAAGACGGCTGATTAATAAAAATAATGCTTAGATTTCCTTATTGTATTTGCTTCGATAATCAAACGGCGTCATACCCGTAATTTTCTTGAAAATTCCGCGAAAAGACTTGGTGTCCGAATAGCCGACGTCGAACATTACTTCGGTGATATTTTTGCGGCTGGTTTCGAAGCTTTTTTTGGCGGCTTCGATTTTTACGCGCTGGATGTATTCGCTGACGGTGTTGCTGGTGGCTTTTTTGAAGCGGCGTTCGAGGCTGCGGCGGCTGAGCGCGAATTTGGTGGACAGCTCGTCGAGCGTGATGCGCTCCTGAAAATTATTCTCGATAAATTTCTGCGCCTTTTTGACGTCTTCGTCGGCGTGCTCGCTTTGCCCTTTGAACATTATAAATTGCGATTGGCTGTGGCGCTCGATGTCGATGGCGAAGACTTTCGAGGTGAGAATCGCCGTTTCCCGGCTCGTGTATTTTTCCACTAAATATAAAAGCAGATTCCAATAAGAAGTCGCGCCGCCGCTGGTGTAAATTCCCTGTTCTTCGGTGATGATTTTGTCGGTGACGAGTTCGATTTCGGGAAACATTCGTCTGAATTCGTCAGCCGCGCGCCAGTGCGTCGAACATTTTCTGCCCGTTAAAAGTCCGGTTTTCGCCAGCAGAAACGCGCCGACGCAAAGACTGACGACTTCCGCGCCTTTTTCGTATTGCTCGACGATCCACGGAATAAAATTTTTATTTTTTTCCAGCACCGCCTCCATTTTGCCGTCAAACGCGGGAATAAAAATCAAATCCGTCTTTTTTACCTCGTCCAGAAGCGCGTCCGCGTGAACCGTAAACGAGCGGTTGTGAAGCCTGACTTCTTTTGCCAAGCCGACGAGCTTGATGTCGAAAATCGCCGGTTTTCCCGCCTGTTCGAAAAAACTGTTGACCATCGAAAAAACGTGGCGCGGGTCGTCGATCGCCGCTAAGACCGCCGATTCCGGAACCAGTATGGAGACGTGTTTCATAAAACAAAAATAACCGAAAAATTTGCCGCAATCAACCCCTAAGATTGTCGTTTTTGCACCTTACGGTTTCGGCTTGATAGTGCTATAGTGTGTAAATGATATTTTGTATCATCTATGAAACACGCAAATTATAAAGGAGAAAAAAATAATGGCGACAATCAATCCATACATACATTTCGACGGCAACACGGAAGAGGCTTTTAACTTTTACAAATCGGTTTTCGGCGGCGAATTCGCGGCGCTGATGCGTTATAAAGACGTATCGCAGGCGGAAGGCTGCGACGGAATGCAGGTAGCTGAAAACGACCTTGAAAAAATAATGCACATCACGCTGCCGTTTGGAAACGGCAATGTTTTGATGGCGAACGACGTGCTCGAATCGATGGGACAGGTGAGCGAAGTCAACAATTTTTCGCTTGCCGCCAGCGCCGAAAGCCGTGAAGACGCCGACAAGCTTTTCAACGAACTTTCGGACGGCGGAAAAGTGGAAATGCCGCTCGCAGACGCTTTCTGGGGCGCGTATTTCGGAATGACGCACGATAAATTCGGCGTCCGCTGGATGGTCAGTTACGACGACAATCAGAAAAAATAAATTCAAATTGAAAAAATAAATTCAAATTTAAGGAGATAGAAAAATGGGAAAATATGTTGACGGCTTTGTGATACCGATGGCGAAGGACAAAGTCGAAGAATATCGCGCAATAGCGCAAAAAGCGGGCGAAATCTGGAAGGAATACGGCGCGCTGGATTACGTCGAAGCGGTCGGCGACGATTTGGAAGTAAAAGATATGCTTTCGTTTAAAACGATTGCGGGCGCGGGCGAAGAGGAAACCGTGATTTTCGCCTGGATCGTTTATGAATCGAGAGAAGAACGCGACCGGATAAACGCCGCCGTTATGGAAGACCCCAGACTAAAGGCGGATATGGACAATATGCCTTTTGATTTCAAACGCATGGCTTACGGCGGTTTTAAAACTCTGGTCGAAATTTAGTTCGGGAAAAGCAAGGATAAGGAGAAAAGAAATGACAAAAGAATTGTGGGTAAATCTTCCGGTGAAGGACGTCAAAAAATCAAAGGAATTTTTCACCCGGATAGGTTTTACGCCCGAAGAAGCGCACGAAACGGCGGATATGACTTGTGTAAAAGTCGGAGAAAAAAACATTGCCGTCCTGCTTTTTGCCGAAGAAACTTTAAAAGGTTTTATGAAAAACGAAATTTCCGACACGAAAGCCGGTTCGGAAATGATGATTTCGTTTGACGCCGAAAGCCGCGAAGAGGTTGACGAAACGGCAAAGAAAGTTTGGGACGCGGGCGGAAATGTTTTTAGCGAACCGGCGGAAATTCAGGGCTGGATGTATGGTTTTGCCTTTGCCGATCCGGACGGGCATCGCTGGAATCAGATTTATATGGATTTCAGCAAAATGCCTAAGTAATCAAGGGAAATAAATTCGGAGTAACGGCTCAAGCCGTTACTCCGAACTAAAAAAATACAACCTAACAAAATCGAAAAAATTATGAAAATAGCAGTCATTATCGTTCGCGTTTTAATGGGACTTTTGTTTCTTTTCGCGTCAATCGTCGTGCTTTTCAAGCTGGTTCCGCAACCCGAACAAACGGGAAATGTGAAAATTTTTATGGACGGCGTAAACGCTTCGGGTTATTTGCTGCCCTTGATAAAAATCACCGAACTGCTCTGCGGCATCGCGTTTGTCGCAGGTCGTTTCGTGCCGCTGGCGACCGTCATTATCGCGCCGATCGTCGTGAATATTTTCTTTTTTCACGCTTTTGTCGACACATCGGGTTTACCGGTCGCCGTTTTTCTCGTCCTGGCAAATATCTTTTTAGCCTATGCTTACTGGGACAAGTTCAAACCGCTCTTGGAGGCAAAATAATATGCGAAAATTAAAATTACAGGTACAAATGTCGGTTGACGGATTCGTTGCCGGACCGAACGGCGAATTGGATTGGATGATGTTTTCCAATACCAAAGATGACAAACTGTCAGAGTATGTCAACGCCCTGACGGACAGCTCCGACACGATTCTGCTCGGCAGAAAAATGACGGACGGATTTGTAAATTACTGGACAAGCGTACTCGACAATCCGGAAAGTCCCGAATACTCGTTTGCCCGGAAAATGGTCGATACTCCGAAAGTCGTCTTCAGCAAAACGGTCAGGGAATCGATTTGGGCAAACACGACCGTGGCAAACGGCGAGCTGGTCGAAGAGGTCGAAAAACTGAAACAAAAAGACGGAAAGGATATAATCGTTTACGGCGGCGCGACTTTTGTTTCAAATTTGATCAAAGAAAATCTGATTGACGAATTTCATCTTGCCATCAATCCGGCGGCAATCGGTCGCGGATTGACCATTTTCGGAAATTTGGAAGACAGGCTAAAACTTAAATTAGTTCAATCCAATACTTTTTCGGGCGGGAAAGTCGTTAATCATTACGAACCGGAAAAATAAACGGCAAAACATTATGAAATATAATTCTATCGAAGCCTTCGTTCCTTCGGGAAGCGATTTTCCAGCGTCAAAGCGACTGTTTTTGGAACTGGGCTTCCGTATGAGCTGGGAAAACGGCGATTACGTCGGATTTGAAAATAACGGCTGCCGGTTTATTCTTCAAAACTATAACGACAAACATTTCGCCGAAAATTTGATGATGAGCGTCAAGGTCGATGATTTGGACGACTTTTACAGGGAAATCAAAGCGAAGGATTTAACCGCGCAGTTTGGCGTTAAATTAAGCGAGCCGACCGATTTTCCGTGGGGCAGAGAGGTAAATCTGATTGATCTGGCGGGCGTTTGCTGGCATTTTGCGGAAAGCGAATGAACCGCGATTTTCTTAAATTCCGAGTATTAAACGCAATCGATAAGATTAAATAATTTCATTACCGGAAAGCCGATTTTGCCGATTCGCAAAGTCGGCTTTTTCGTTGTAATATTTTTAATTATCAATCCTTTATCTTTCTAATCTATGAACAAAAAAATATTTATTGCCGGTTCGGGCGGCATCGGCGAAGCGGCGGCTATCTTACTGCGCGAGTGGGCGTCGTTTGAAACGGAAATAATCCTGGGCGATATATCGGAGGAAAATTTAGTCAAAGCGAAGGATTTCGTTCTGCAAAATTCCGCTAAAACTTCGAAAGTCGAAACGGTTTTGATGTCGAAAGACGGCACGAGCAAAGCGATGAACGCCGCGTTTGAAGGCTGCGACGTTCTGCTCGACTGCTCGCCCGGCGGGCAAGCGCCGCGGATGGCGCGTTTTGCCAAAGATTTCAAGATGCATTACGCGAATCTGACCGAATACGTCGCCGAAACCGACGAAATCATCCGTCTCGCCAAAGATGCCGAGACGGGTTTTATTTTGCAAACGGGACTCGCGCCCGGATTTATCAACGTGCTGGCGATGTCGCTTTATGAAAATTTCGTCGCGCAGTTTGAAAATGAATCGGTCGAAAAAATCGGGATGAAAGTCGGCGCGCTGACGGCGCACGCGCACCAGCCGCATTTTTACGGCTTTACGTGGTCGCCGATCGGCGTGGCGACCGAATACGTCAAGCCTTCGCGCGTGATTCGCGATTACAAAATTACGGAAATGCCCGCCCTGACCGACCGCGAGCAGATCGTTATCGGCGGCAGAAATTACGAAGCTGATTTGACGTCGGGCGGCGCGGCGGATTTGCCGGAATTTTTTACCGATAAAGCTCGGCGGCTCGATTACAAAACTCTGCGCCACGTCGGGCATTACGCCTGGGTGGACGGCGTCATCAGAAAATTTCCGAACGACGAGGATTTGCCGAAAAACGTGCTGGCGGAATTTTTGCGCGAAGTTCCGGCGGTCGAAGACGATTTCGTGCTGGTTCACGCTTCGGTCGAGGGCTTCGATAAACAAAACGTGCGCCGTTTAGTTGAAAAAGCGTTTTTTGTCGAGCCGCTGGAAATTAACGGGCACGCCTTACGCGCGATTCAGACGACGACCGCCGCGCCGCTGCTCGAATCGGCGATGATGCTTCTTTCCGGCAAATATCGCGGCGTCGTTCTGCAAAGCCAGCTCAACCCGCAGGATTTTTTGAACGGCAGTTTTGTTTCTAAAGTTTATCGGTAGCGGAAGATGGCGAAATGCGGAACGATGAATTGCAATTTCAACATAGCGAATTCATCGTTCCGCGTTCCGCGTTTAAAAAGCGTTTCACCTTTATTCCTTGTCTGTGGCTAACATTTCGTGGCGCTCGGTCACTTCGTCGTCGGTCGCGTCTTTCAGGCTGCGGTCGCCGGATACTTCGTCCCAATCGTAGCCGAGAAAATCGGCAAAATGATAAAGCTGTCGTTCCCACGCGGCGCGGTCGGTCGCGTATTCGAGAAAAGCCTGTTCAACATCGGAACGGATTTTGATTTTGCTGCGCTGCAAATATTTTGCGGCGCGATTGAAACATTTCCGCCGCCTGGCAAGCGTTTCTTCTTCGGACTCGAACGGCTCGGTTGCACAGTTTTCGAGCTTGAGCGACGTGACCAGCTCGAACAAAACGTGTCGCGCGCTGTCGCCGGCGATTAGAACGTCCGGATGGTCGCCCGCCTCGACGTATTCTTTTTCTTCCAGGTGCGCGTTGAGAATCGCCACCGTTTCCAGCACGACGAAAAGCGCGCGCGGCAAGCCTTTGTAAACCTCGACTGGATGAAAATAATGAATGACCGGATGTTCGATATGCGATTCGAGCAATTCCTGCAAATCGCGCGTCGCCTCGCGCAAGGATTCGGTCAGGCTGTGAAAGCGCCCGCGCGCGAAATGGCTGGAGATAAAGCCGGAAATATCCGCGCCCTGCCGCGCCTGATGATAAAACTTGAGCGCGACGGCGCGTTTGCGCTCCAGCGCGCTGTAGACGGTTAATAGATAAGTAATCGAGATTGAAATCGTCGCCATCCCGAGAGCGGCTTCGAACAGAGCGAGTATTCGCATCGCGCTGGAAATCGGCAAAATGTCGCCGTAACCGAGCGTCGTCAAAGTGATGCCGCTAAAATAAAACGCTTGCAAAATCGAGCTTCCGTGAACAGCGGCGGTGCCGACTTGAAACTGCGTTTCCAGACGCGGCAAATAGATAAGCGTGAAACCCGTCATCAGCGTCAATAATAAAACGGTGATTAAAAGCGGCAGCAAAAGCGGTCCGACCGCCGACAAAAGACGGTGACGCAGCCGTCGATTAAGATTGCGTGTCAGGCGCATGACCAGCCACCAGGCGCCGCGATTTAAAAATTCGCTGAACGGACCCGGATATTTTGTGGCGCGCAGAATTGTGGCGTAAATGTCGTAGAAAACCAGGACGAGTAAACCGACGCCCGCCATCGTTAGTAAAATATTTGCCGTCGCGCTCATGAAATTTCGCCTTCTCCGTATATTTTTATTATACATCAACAAACCGGGTCGCGGTCGCGTTTCGGATTTTACGAAATACGAAGCTCGGTTTTCGGAATAAACGAAATTTGAAATATCATTAGTCTGAAATGCCGCGAATCGTCTGTCTTTCC
>DASVRL010000440.1:0-2560 GCA_036388635.1 Pyrinomonadaceae bacterium | reverse complement strand
CTGTCATCAGTGCCGTTCGCGTTCAGACGCGTCAAATTGTGTCTGTTTCCGGCGGCGATCGAGTAAGTAAAATTCCCGCCGACCAGAATCTTATCGTCCGGACGAACGTCGATGTCGGCGACGGTTCCGTTGAAGATCAGGTTTGTAAATGTCGGGTCCGGCGTTCCGTCAGCATTTAGGCGCGCCACACGAAGAATGGGCTGCGAAGAGCCGAAGACCAGCGCAAACTCTCCGGCGATGATAATCTTTCCGGTTGACTGAACACCGACGCTCGTAATCGTTCCGGCGAGCGAGGCAGGATTGAAAGTTGGATCGACCGTGCCGTCGGCGTTAAGCCGAACCAGACTGTTTCTGTTTGCACCGTTGACCGCCTCAAACTTGCCGCCGACCAGAAATTTCCCGTCCGGCAGCGCAAAAATTATATTGTTCGACGCGTCTGTGACGAGAGCGGCGCCCGGTTGAGTAAAGGCGCCGCCGTTAAAAGTCGGGTCAAGCTCGCCCGCCGCTCTAACCGCCGTCTGGCTCAGTAAAAGCATTAAAGCAATTGTCAGGACGATTGAAAAATGGTTTAAAAAAAACGTTTTCGCGAACGCCGGCATATCTTTTCTCCTGTTGTCGGGTTGGGTGAGCTATGGATTTTTATATTTTTTAACGCTGATAAGTATATTATGAAAGAGGGAATGTGTAAATAAATTTACACTTGCAAAATAAATGCCCTTGTATCTCGCCGATATTTCGGCTAAATTAAATTCTTACCTGAAGTCATTCCAAAATTTTCCAATCCTTTTATGCTTGTCTAGGTTTTTGGACTTTCGACTTCGGCGATTAAAATTTTCAATTTAAAAGGAGGTTTTGCCGAAAATGAAAGCATTTTCTACAGAAAACATTCGCAATCTGGCTGTCATTGGACACGGCGACGCGGGTAAAACTCAACTGGTCAGTTCCCTTTTGCAGGTTGCCGGGGCAACCACGCGCTGGGGCAAGGTAGACGAAGGAACCACCGTCACCGATTACGACGAGGATTCCATCGAAAGAAAAGTCACGCTGAACAACAATCTCGCCTATCTCGAATACAAAGACACGAAAGTTAATTTAATCGACACGCCCGGCTACGCGGCATTCGTCGCGCACGCGCGTCCCGCCTTGCGCGTCGCCGACTGCGCGCTGGTCGTCGTCGACGGCGTCAACGGCATCGAAGTGCAAACCGAAAAAACTTGGAGCTACGCCAACGAGTTTATGCTGCCGCGTTTTATGGTCATCAATAAAATGGACAAGGAACGCGCCGATTTCGGTCACGCGCTCGACACGGCGACGCAGAGTTTCGCGCGCTCGATTGTTCCGTTTACGCTGCCCATCGGACAGGAAGCGAATTTTCGCGGTGTCGTCGACGTCGTGCATATGAAGGCTTACGAGTTTGACGCGAGCGGCAAATCGAAGGAAATTCCGATTCCCGAAACCGGACGCGACATCGTCGACAAAACCCGCGAGCGCCTGATCGAGCTGGTCGCCGAATCGGACGACGCGCTTTTGGAAAAATATTTTGAAAACGGAACGCTGGACGACGAGGACGTGATTCCGAATCTGGCGAAAGCCATCGCCGCCAGCAGATTGTGCCCGGTTTTCGCGGTTTCGTCGAACACTTTGGTCGGCTTGAGCTGCCTGCTCGACGCGATTATCGAATACGCGCCAAACCCGGCAACGCACGAAGCCGAATACGGCTATACCAACGCGGAACAGGAGGGCGAGCGGATTACGCGCAAATATTCCAGCGACGAGCCTTTCAGCGCCTACGTTTTCCGCACGATTGCCGACCCGTTTGCCGGCAGAATCAACCTGATGAAAGTCGTTTCGGGCAAAGTCGCCTCTGACGCGACCGTTTACAATTCGAGCCGCGACACGCATGAACGCATCGGCGCACTGCACGTCATTCAAGGGAAAAATCTCGACAAAGTCAACGAAGCGCAAACCGGCGACATCCTCGCGGTCGTGAAATTAAAAGAAACGCAGACCGGCGACTCGCTGTGCGATAAAGCGAGCCTGATTGTTTACCCGAAAGTCGAATATCCGGAAGCCGCCATCGCTTTCGCCATCGAGCCGAAATCGCGCGCCGACGAAGACAAAATCTCGCAGGCGCTGCACAAAATTCTGGAAGAAGACCCGAGCCTGCATTTCGACCGCGACGCGCAGACCAAGGAATTTATTTTGAGCGGTTCCGGTCAGCTTCATATCGAAACGGTCGTCGCGAAATTAAAAAATCGCTATCACGTCGAGGTGACGCTGCATCCGCCGAAAGTTCCGTACAAGGAAACGATTACCTCGCAGGTCGAAGTTCAGGGTCGTCATAAAAAACAATCCGGCGGTCGCGGTCAGTTCGGCGACTGCAAATGTATCTTCGAACCGCTCGAAAGAAGCGGCGGCTTTGAGTTCGTCGATAAAATCTTCGGCGGCGCGATTCCGCAAAACTTCCGCCCGGCGATTGAAAAAGGAATCGTCGAAGCCGCGCAGAGCGGCTCGGTCGCCGGTTATCCGCTGGTCGATTTCAAAGTCACGCTGATTGACG
>DASVRL010000439.1:0-5032 GCA_036388635.1 Pyrinomonadaceae bacterium | reverse complement strand
TTGGTCGGCGCTCTGGTCGGTTCGGGAATCCCCGAAGACCGTGCCAAAGAATATGAAGAAGGCGTTAAAAACGGCGGTATCGTCATGGGCGTTAACCCGCGCAACGACGAAGATGCCGAATATTTTGAGAATGAATGGCGCAATCATCGCGGTGAAAACATTTACCGCTAGTTTGTAAAATTACATTCTCCTGTCAGAAAAGACCTCGCCGTAAAAAGCGAGGTCTTTTCGTATTCTAAAGTGGAATAAAAAACTCTAAAGTCGGGCGTAATGATTTAAGAAAAAAGGAAGGCTGATTTTTTAGAATCGTTTAAGATTAGTTAAAATTTTATTTGAATTAATCCCGACTAATCCTAATTTATCTAAAATTTATCTAAAATAATCAGCGTCCCTTTTTTCTTATACTTTCTGCGTCCTTGACGGACGCGCGCCGCGGGCTTTACTTTCAATTTACTTCAAAATCGGATGCCCGCCGCCCCGGCTATGATCCAAGGTCGCATTGTAGCGGCGGCGGTCGTTGTGATAAAGAACCAGATGTTCGCCCTCGTTGCGCACGGCTTCGGAAACTCGCTGGTAATCTCTGTCGTGTTCGGCGATGACAAACGCCAGCGGATTATAGCCAATCACCATTCCCGCCGCGTAAATAAAGCCGCCCTGGTCGTAGACGCTGCCTGCGTATTGACCGGTCAGAACGGCGATGTCCGGCGAGTATTGACCGTCGCTGTTTGTCCGGCGGTCGGCTTTAGCGATAAAAATCACGTAATCCGAATGATTCAAACGTCTCCGATAACCGTTTCTTTCGGCAGCTTCGAACAAATCGTCCAAGCCCTGGTCAATCGCCGCCAGCATTCTCGCGCTCGGCTGGCGGACGGCGTAAATTCCCGCGCCCTGCGGCGTTCTGGTCGAAACGGTGAACGCGTCGCGCGTAATACGCTGCGCCTCATCGATAACGGTTTGGTCGCCGCGAAATTGGGCTTTGATGCCTTCTGCGCCAATCAAAAAACTAAAAACTAAAATTAACGCAAACTGGATTGATTTTTTTAAATTCGACATAATCTGCTTCTCCGCCGGTAGATTTGCAAACTTCGTGCCAGCGAGATTTGCCGTATTTTGCTGGTTTTTATTAAAAAGCGCGCACTTTTTGGAGAGCCTGCAAGACGATATGCGTTATTATTCGCCGCAGAGAATCTGCGCGGCGAGCAGCGGAATCATAATTTCGTGATGTCCGGTGATGGAAAATCCGCGACCCGCGCCGCTTGCCGTCGGGCGACGAACGACGTTCGTATTCGGGCGATAGCCCTGAATAAAATCGAAATTGGCGGTCGTAAAATCGGCGAGCGGATAACCTAAATTTCTGACGACCGTCACGGCTTTAAGAAAAATTTCCGGCAGAATGACCGCCGAGCCGAGATTCAGATAAACGCCGCCGCCGTTTATTTCCTTAATTATCGAACAAAAAAGTCGAAAATCGATGTGCGAGGTTTTGCCGAGCGCCGCGCCGTCCGAAGAAGCGTGAAAATGCCCGATGTCGGCGCCGATGGCTAAATGCGCGGTGAAAGGAATTTTGTTCCGGTAAGTCTGGCAAAGCATCGAAGCTTCGGCGTTTGGCGGATTTTTTTCGGAAACTTCCCTGCCCATCGCTTCGCCGAGACCGATTTCCTCGCGCGCGCCTTTTTTCGCCGCTTCGTTTAGAATCTCGCCCGTTTCGCGCGCCGCGCCGAAATCGCCTTTGCCCAAACTCGCATCGACGTCTTCGCTGGTGAAACCGGCGACGGCGATTTCCGTATCGTGAACCAGAACCGAGCCGTTTGCGGCGATGGCGGAAACATAGCCCTGTCGCATCAAATCAATCAAAACGGGCGCGAGTCCGGTTTTGACGACGTGACCGCCGATGCCCCAGACAATCGGTTTATTTAAATTTCTGGCGCGCCTGATTTGCCCGGCGATTTCGCGCAAGTGTTGAACGGCGAGAATATTCGGGAGTTTTTCGAGAAAAGTCCTGATTGAATCGTCAGCGCCGACAGGCTCGGAAAAATCCTCGACGGTCACTTTGCTCGGACGCGAAGCAAGCTCGTAAGTGTTGATTTTCTCCAAATCTATCGGCGCAAAATTCTCGTAAACGGACATAGCAAATTCTGCCGATTATAACACGCTTTAGCTGGGCGCGGTGAAGTTGTAGTTTAGAACTCCTTTCGTTTCTGCATTCGGTTTGAATTTCGCTTTTCGCGCGGCTTGGACGGCGGAAGCTTTTAAAAGCGGATGACCGGAAATCGCATTCGCGCTGGTGACTTCGCCTTTTTCATTAATCGTGACCTGCACGACCACAGTTCCCGAAGCCCGCGCCGCTTTGGCGGCGGGCGGGTAGACTGGCGACGGAAGCTCAACGGCTCGGTCATTCAAAATGTCGCCGCTGATTGTCTGAGAGTTGCTGTCCGACGAATTTGTATTCGATTTATACGGCGCCGGAGAAGGCGTCGGATAGGAATTGAGATTTTTTTTGTCGCCCTGCTGAGCTTTTTTGATGACTTCGTTTATCGCGGTGTAGCTCCAGATGCTCAAACCGGCGATGCCGGTCGCAGCGAGTCCGAGAATTAACACGGCGCTCGCCGTCAGATACCAGCCCGCCTTTGAAGTTATCATCTGCGGCGTCCAGATTTGCTGCGGCGCGCCCGTATTTAGCGGCGACGGCGGCGCGTTCGCCTGCGGAGCCGGCGCGGGAAAAACCTGTCGATAAGCGACGATGCGCGCCGCAAATATCACCGGCGCCACGAAAAGCGCGCCGATATACAGAAGCATCATTCCAGCCAGAATCAATAAAACTTCTAAAATAGCCAGAATAAAGACGCCGAAAAAGTTTCCGAGAACGGCGCGAAATCCGAGCTTGACGGCTTCGAGTCCGCTCAAATTGCGCTCGATAATCAACGGGTAAACAAAAATCATCAAAGCGTTCAGCACCATCCCGACGAGCATTAAGACCAGAATTCCGCCGAATATAAAACCGAAAAAGCCGACGAACAGCGGTAAAATCTGCTCGGGCGGCGTTTTTTCGTCTATCTTCAGATTTCCCAGAGCGATCTGAAACCCGCCCATGGCGAATTGAAAAACAAGCCCGAGAACGAACATCGGCACGGAGACGAAAAGCGAGGCGATAAAGGATGGCAGAAAATACTGGAATCCTTTAAAAAGCGTGCTCGTATTAAAAGGCTGATTGTAAATGCGCGCCAGCAGGCACAGATAAATGCCGCAGAGAATCGGCGCATTAAGCGGCGCCAGCGGAATACAACTGCCCGCAATCATCACCAGCAGCCCGACGATAATCACGCCGAGAAAACTTCCGTAAGCGCCTCGGAGCAGCTGCCAGCCGCCGCTCAGACACTGCCTGGGACGCACCGCGCCGCGATTGAATATAAATTCCGTTTGCATCAATTTTTCCTTTTATTGTTTGAAATCAACCACCAGACGCGCCGGGTCGGAAAGCTCGCTGACGCGGTAAAGTTTTTTCGCTTTCAGACCGACGGCTAAAGACAAAACGCCTTCCCACCAGTTCGACATTTTTATTTCGTTGACGATCGGCAGGCTTAATTTTTCTTTTGGAAACTCCAGCAGCTCGTCCGGAAAATCGCCGTTTTCCGGTATGGGAACAGCGTAAAAGGCTACTTCGACGAAAGCCTTGCCGCTGATTTTCACCTTCTCGCCGCTCTCGCCGAGCCAAATCGGCGGCTCGACGTAATTCACCGTGTAGTTTGGCAAATCGTATTTGAACTCGAAAACGACCCGGTCGTAGCCCGAATGTTTGCCGACCTTGACTTTGACAAACTCGGTGTTTTCATACTTTTTCCCGCGCGAGACGGGTTTGTTCGTCCAGCCGTTGACGATTCCTTTAGCCGGGTAAAACTGCGCCGCCGCGGGCGCGGTAAAAACGATAGCCAGTAAAAAACTTACAGTCAATAAAGCGCGATAAATTCTCATAAAAATTTCTATGGTAAAACCGTTATTTATTGACTGTTAATCGCCACGCTTTTTGCCAAAGAAAAAAAGAGGCGGGAAAATTCCCGCCTCTCGAGTTAACCGTTAATAACCGGTGTCACCGTTATTAACGCGGTTGATACGCCGCAGGAACCGGCACGTCGGCGTTTTGTCCCCATTGCTGGGCAACGAACGCGCCGTCCGAACTGCGAAGAACATACCAGAAGCCATTCGACGGACGGAAGACCGTAATGTCCGCTGTTCCGTCGCCGTCAAAGTCGGCTGCCATCGGAATGTCTCCGGTCGTGCCGAACTGCACGGCGCGGAAGGCACCCGTCAGGCTTTGGAGAATGTACCAAGTGTTGTCACGATACACCGTAAAGTCGACTCTGCCGTCGCCGTCAAAGTCGCCGACCACAGGCGTGTCGCTGCCCAAGCCGAACTGCTGCGCGACGAACGCGCCGTCCGAACTGCGAAGAACATACCAGTTACCATTGCGGTAAACCGCTACGTCCGTCTTCGCGTCGCCGTCATAATCGCCCTGCACCGGACGGTCGCCGCTTTGTCCGAACTGAATCGAATCAAAGTTCTGCGACGGAATGCCGGTCGGTCTGGCGATATACCAAACTCCGGTTGACGGACGGAAGACAGCCAAATCGGTTCTGCCGTCGCCATTGTAGTCGCCCTGAACCGGAATGTCGGTCGAGTTGCCGAACTGCGCCGCGACAAAACCGAAGTCGGAACTGCGCTGGATATACCACATGCCTTCAGACGGACGGAAGACAGCCAAATCGGTTCTGCCGTCGCCATCGTAGTCACCCGGTACAATCTTGTCGCCGTTCGCGCCGAACTGTCTGGCATTCAGAATCTGGCTCGTGCTCGGTAGAATGTACCAATAGCCGTCTGCCGGACGCCAAACGCTGAAGTCCGATTTACCGTCGTTGTCAAAGTCGGCGATAACGGCGCGGTCATTGTCGATGATAATGCCGACGCCCTGACCATCGGCGATGACGGCGTTTGTCGGATTACTCAAATTGACAAAGAACGTTTCGTTGGCTTCCTTGAT
>DASVRL010000438.1:0-2312 GCA_036388635.1 Pyrinomonadaceae bacterium | reverse complement strand
GCTGATGTCGGCAATTTAGTTAATTTTGAAAAAGGCGAAGTTTTCATTACCGAAGGCGATGATCACAATGACGTGTATTTTATTTTGACGGGCGAAGCCGATCTTTCGATTAAAGGCACGCACGTCGCTATTCGCAGACGCTTGGATGCCGTCGGAGAAATGTCAATAGCCGATCCGTCTGAGCCGCGTTCGGCGACGCTCACGGCGGTTGAAGATTTAGTCGCGCTCAAAATCGGCGAACCGGATTTTGCAAAACTCGCTGGTGAGCATCCCCAAATTTGGAAAACAATCGCAGTTGTTGGTTTCGACCGTTTACGTAAAAGAGCGGAGATGATTAATGTTCCAAATCAAAATCCGCTATTGTTCATCGGTTGCTCGGCTGAAAGCGTTAAAACCGCCGAAGAAATTCAGCTTAATTTAAACCATGAGGATATCAACGTTCGAATTTGGACTAACGGCGTTTTCGGTCCTTCTGGAATCACCATTGAAGACCTTTTAAAAGTCGTTAAAGAAGCTGATTTCGCGGCTTTTTTATTTACGCCCGATGATGTCGTTCTCAGCCGCGATGAAGAAAGCAATGCGCCACGCGACAACGTGATTTTTGAACTCGGTCTGTTTATGGGCAGATTAGGCAGAGAACGCACTTTCATAGTTAAAAATCACGATTTGGAAATTAAAATTCCATCAGATTTACTCGGCTTTACTCCGATAACTTACAAACATAAAGCTGGTGGAAAGTTTGAACAAGAAATTGCTGTGGCTTGCACCCAACTGAAAAAAGCAATTAAAAAACTGGGAACTTTTTAAGGTGTGTCTTACCAATATCGTTTTAATGATAAATTGTGATTCGTTAATATAAAGACCTGTTTATGTTGAATTCAACCTGCATTCTTCAATGCCGAACCCACTATCAGTTTTACGCTGGAGGCGGTTTGAAATTCTCGAAGGATTTAAACTATGCCATGTTCGCCCATATGTATAAATGCGACAACCTTGGTAGGACTAAGGAACCTAAAGCGGATGCGGCAGCAAGGAATCAATTCGACTAAGCGACGAATATTCCTTACAAGCAAAACTTCATTTACAAAGCTTTCCATAGAATTATCGGATCAACGATGGAGCATCATTCGAGTGGATAAAGCAATTCAAATTACACATTCACGAACCGACATTTCCAAACACGGATATTGATTTTGATTAATGGAACGGTAAGACACTTTGAGTAATTCCCATAACTATTCAGGTGGACTGCGAGAAGTCATTTCGGTTAATCTCGCCGGCTGTGATTTCGGCAGCAAAGTAGCCTTCTGCGCGAACGGGGAAAAAAACTCTCAGCTTGCACATTGTCGTAACAATTGCCTCTGTTGCTCATATTTACCGCAAATTATTGGTTCTCAACAATTGCCGGAAATCTGTTGAAGCATATTGGCGACCCCTGTCTGAATGAATAATCGCTCCTTGTTTAACTAATCCTTTGCTGATTGCTTCTGGAATAAAGCCGCTTATCTGGTCTTTGGCATTAAGCTCTCGCATCAGAATATGCTTCTACAATTGCACCAAAAACTCGTCCACGAATGGTCCGTCGAATCGAGGTCTTGCCGCATAAGAAGCATTATAAAGCAATAACTGTCTGACCAGCTCCGGCACCTGTATGGCGTTTATGGCTCTGCCGGCACACGGGTGCAATCCTCCGCCAAAATGAAAATAGTTGCTTAGCGGTCGTTCAGGATTTAATTGCTGAGGAGACGGAAAGGCATCGGCATCATGCATAGCGCCGAGTATATTGATAACTACTTTTGTATCGCGTTTCAATTCCTTATCCACAATCTTCGTTCCTTTATGAGCAAAGCGCGCCAGTATCGGGTTATGCGGCATGAATCTTAATGCTTCCCAGCACCATCCGAGAAAACGGTCGGGGTCGTTTGCGTCCTGAAGAGCGCGATTTTTTAAATCAGGATTGCCTAAAAGCACCGCCGTACAATAGGCGACGGTGGTCGCCGTCGTATCTACGGCGCCGACGAGCATTCCCATTAAAGTTCGGCGAACTCCGTCATCGTCCAGCGCTTCGGGGTCTATGCCTTGACGAGCCAGCAGAGCCGACATAATGTCGCTTTTGTTGTCGCCTTCCGAGTGACGGCGGGCTATCTCGTCGAGCGTCCAGCGCTTTAAATTCTTTGAAGCCGCCAGCGCTCTGTTCCTAACCTCCTGATCCGTCCCAATATTTAAAAAGGCGTGATAAAATATCCGGCGCACCGCGCACATATATTCGGCTTCGGTCGGAGCGCTCACTCCGAACAACGAAACCGCTGTGC
>DASVRL010000437.1:0-17446 GCA_036388635.1 Pyrinomonadaceae bacterium | reverse complement strand
CTTGGTCTTCAAGCTAGGTCGCGCGCGGTCGCTTCGAAAAAAAAATTGCTACGTTTTGAAAGCTATCATCGACGGCGTTTCACGTCAAGAAGATTTTGCGTTTCCTCAGGCGCTGTTGCGGCTTTTTTGCACAAACATCTTGAGCATTGTCTGTAGCTGAACGGTCGTAAACGGCTTTGGCAGAAAAGCGACGGCGCCAGCCGCGAAACTGTCCGACGAGAGGCGCGGATTCTGCTCCGCCGTCATCACGATAACCGGTATTTTCATCAGGCGTTTTTCCGACTGCATATAGCGAACCAGTTCCGTGCCCTGAATATAAGGCATCACCACGTCGAAAATCGCCGCCACAAACGGCTCGCCCGATTGCAGAAGTTTATAAGCGTCGCGTCCGTCGCGCGCCGTCACGACCGTATAACCTTCCTTTTCAACAATTGCTTTGACAAGACGTAAGATTGCCGGGTCGTCGTCGGCAACTAAGACCTGGGGTAGTCCGTCCTGTGTTTCTTCATTCATTTTGTATTTTAAACCTTTTACGTTGGTATTTTTATATTAGCAAAAAAAATTTTATCCTTCCGAATTAAACCATAACTTTTTGTGATTACCGAACCAAAATCGGCAAATTCAAGTCAAACGCGGCTACATCTTTTCAGACGACGTTTTTTTCCTCTGTTCTTTGCTCAAATGCGCCGCCAGATTTATCGCGGCTTTCATACTCGAAGCCTCGGCGATGTTTTTTCCGGCGATGTCGATTGCCGTTCCGTGGTCGACCGAAGTCCTGATTAAAGGCAAGCCCAGAGTGACGTTGACCGACGCGCCGAACGAGAGACATTTGACGGCAATCGTCGCCTGGTCGTGATAACAGGCGACGACGGCGTCGAATTCGCCTTTGTAGCCGCGCAGAAAAATCGTGTCGGGCGAATATGCGCCGGAAACGTCAACGCCGTGTTTTTCGCGGCATTCTTTGATTGCCGGAACGATTTCGTCGGCTTCCTGCGCGCCGAACATTCCGCCTTCGGAAGCGTGCGGGTTCAAACCGGCGACGGCGATTTTCACGCGTCTTTTCAGAAGCTTTGCCAGCTCCACATCGGTAAAAAGTATTAAACGCACCAGATTTTCTTTTTTTACCAGATTTATTGCCTCAACCAGGGATACGTGCGTCGAAAGCAGAACGACGCGCAGGCGTTCGGCAAAAAAAGACATCGCAAAATCTTTCGTCTCCGTCAGGTAAGCTAAAAATTCCGTGTGACCGGGAAAATCGTAGCCGCCGAGCGCCAGAGCCTTTTTGCTAATCGGCGCGGTCGCTATCGCATCGACCCGGTTTTCCTTCCACAACGCGACCGCCGTTTCGATATATTCCGCCGAAGCGCGACCCGTCACGGCTGATTCTTCGCCGTCGGTTATCGCTTCGTTCAAATTCTCCAAATCGTAAATTACGGGTTTCTCGGAATTTTCGGGAATTTCGCGGTCTTTTTCAATGACGGCAAAATCGTCGAAAAGTCCGAATTTCCCGGCAGTTTCGAGCAAAAATCTTGCGTCGCCGATGATTACGGGCAGGCAGACGCTTCTGATTTGCGCGTCGGAAACGGCTTTCAGCGTAATTTCCGCGCCGATGCCCGCCGCATCGCCTATCGTAACGGCGACGCGCGGCAGATTTTTATTGATGGAAGGAGTTTCGGAGAGATTTTCTTTCGGGGAAGTTTTCACCTGTATTGATAAACGAGCCCGCGTGCGGCTCGCGCTATTTGCGGTCTTCCGCTTTAAACATATATTTGATGTTGTGTTTTAAAAGCAGAATGTTCGGCTCGTTTTTCCGGTTTATTTTCAGAGCGTCGCGGTCGTACCATTCGATTGTGCCCTCGACTTCTTCGCCGTCCTGAAGCACGACGACCATCGTCGTATGCGAATCAATCTGCTTTTTGTAGTAATAAACCTCGGCATTGGTTTCGGCTGGCGGCGGCAATTTTTTGCGGTCATCAGCCGGAGCGGTCGGACGCGAAAAAGATGGCATATTATTTTTTCCCCTTATATTCACTCTTTTATCAAATTCTTTTCCGACAGTCTCAGAAAGGTTGATTTGCCGAATCGGCTTTTCACTTATTCGCGTGTTTGGCGACGAATGAAAAAACGCTTTTCAGCCGTTTTCGATTTCGGTTTTAATTATAAGTCTGATTTCGTCGGATTAAAGTCTCGTAATTGCCTTTAATCCTACCTAATAAAACTTTAACTTTCAAGTTAATAGCTATAACTTGAAAGTTAAAAAAAAATAAAATCGGACAAAATATTAATCCGCCTGCCGACGAATAAAAGTCGGCACATTGATGTCTTCCTCGCGCGGCTTTTCAATCGGCTTGAACGCCGGACGCGCGCCGAATTGCCCGCCGACCGCCTGCGTATCGGTCATCGTCGAAGCCGGCAGAGCGACCTGCGATTGATTGTCGAAACCGGTCGCGATAACGGTGATTTTCACTTCGTCTTCCATATTTTCGTCGAAAACCGTGCCGAAAATAATGCTCGCGTCTTCGTGCGCTTCATCGTGAATCAGGGCGAGCGCGTCTTCGACCTCGTTGAGCGGCATATCCTTCGAGCCGGTAATATTAACCAGCGCGCCTTTCGCGCCCTTGATCGAGTTTTCTTCCAAAAGTTTGGAATCGATCGCCGCTTTCATCGCTTTGACGGCGGCATTGTCGCCCTTGGCGTGTCCGATGCCCATCAGCGCGACGCCCATTCCCTTCATCACGGTTTTCACGTCGGCGAAATCGAGGTTAATCATCCCGGATTCGGTAATCAATTCGCTGATGCTCTGGACGGCTTGCAATAAAACGTCGTCGGCGCGGCGAAAAGCTTCCATAATCGAGATTTTTTCTTCGACTTCTTTCAGGCGCGAATTCGGAATCGTGATAATCGTGTCAACGCAGCCGCGCAGCTCGGCAAGCCCGCGCTCGGCTTGATGCATTCGTTTTTTGCCTTCGACGGTAAAAGGCTTGGTCACGACGGCGACGGTCAAAGCGCCGAGTTCGATGGCGAGCGAGGCAATCACGGGCGCGGCTCCCGTTCCCGTGCCGCCGCCCAGTCCGGTCGTCACGAAAACCATATCCGAGCCTTCCAGCACGTCCATAATTTTTTCGTGGTCTTCGAGCGCCGCGTCGCGCCCGACGGTCGGGTCGGAGCCGGCGCCCAAGCCCCGCGTGAGTTTGCTGCCGAGCTGGATTTTTATCGGCGCGTTTGAGTTATTCAGCGCCTGCACGTCCGTGTTGGCGACGATGAATTCGACGCCTTTGATGCCCGCCTCAATCATTCGATTGACGGCGTTACTCCCGCCGCCGCCGACACCGATAACCTTGATTCTCGCGCCCGTAATCGGTGGCTCGTCAATAAAGATTTTGATTCCGCTATTATTCATTTTATGACCGTCCGTTGACATGATAAATGCTTCCCTTTAAATAGTATTTTACTGAAACTACCCGTGGTGATGTCGAGAAGACCGCTTTAGTGCATTCTAACAAGATATTGTGTCTACGGCGAACCAGCATACAACGATTTGTGACAAAAAATCCAGCTAGAAATGTTAATTTCGTCTAAATTAACGAAATTTTTCTCGAAAATTTTCAAACCACTCCGCAACCTTTTTAGTTGTCGACCTTCCGCCCGCCGACTGCCCGCGCATTTGCGAGCGCATCGACGACCAGGCAAGTCCGCAGGCGACCGACCAGGCGGGCGTCTGCACCTCGTCGACCAAGCCGCCGAAACGCCGGCGGTCAGGAAAACCGACACGCGTCGGCGCATCGAAAACCTGCTCGGCAATCTCGACCGTGCCGCGAATCATCGCGCTGCCGCCCGTCAGGACGACGCCGCTCGAAATCTGCCCGTTGCCGCCGCCGGCTTGCATAATTTCGTGCGCGATGTGCTGCAACAACTCGATGGCGCGCGGCTGCATAATATCGCACAGAATTTCTTTCGACAGCCCGCGCGTTTCGTTCCTGCCGACAGGCGTGATTTCGATGATTTCCTGCCGCTCGTTTTCGTCCATCAGAAACGAAGCGATACAGCCGAAACGCTGCTTGATTTTTTCGGCTTCGGGAATCGAAACTCTTAATCCGTGCGCGATGTCTTTCGTAAAATGCATTCCGCCGAACGGAAAAACGGCGGTGTGCTGCACGGCGCCGCGCCCGAAAGTCATCAGGCTCGTCACTTCCGCGCCCATATTGATGAGCGCGCAGCCGTATTCCCGGTCGTCGTCGGTCAAAACCGCTTCCGCCGCGGCGAGCGGCTCCAGCATCATTTTTTCAATATCCAGACCGGAATTGTGAATCGCTTTGACGACGTTTTGCCGTCCGGCGCTCGGGCTGCTGACTATGTGAACCCGGCTTTCGAGCCGCGCGCCGATCATTCCGATCGGCTCGGTGATTCCGTCCTGCCCGTCGATAATAAATTCCTGCGGCACGCGGTCGATAATTTCCCAGCCCGCCGGAAGCTGCATCGCGCTGGCGGATTCGACGGCGCGCTCGACGTCTTCGACCGTGATTTCGCGTCCCGCGCCCGCGACGGCGACGACGCCGTGTTTATTCTCGCCGCGAAAATGCTCGCCCGAAAGATTAATGGTCGCCATCTGCATTTCCAGACCGCTTACTCTTTCGGCTTCTTCGACGGCGCGTTTGATTGACTCGGCAACCGCGTCGGTCGTCGTCACGATTCCGCGCCTAAGCCCGCGCGAATCCGCCTGCCCAATGCCGACGATATTCATCGAGCCCTTTTCCGACGGCTCGCCGATAACGCAGCGAACCTTGCTCGTGCCGATGTCTAATCCAACTGCTTGTATTGAACGAATCATATTTTATTCGGTCTGCGGTTTGCGGTCTTTGGTCTTCGCTATTTTTTCTGCTCAACCTTGAGCTTAATTCTTTAACGAAGACCGCAGACCAAAGACCGCAAACCGTTTCCCAAACATCAAGAGTTTGCGCGAAAACGAGCAATCGGATTGCTGCCGTGCGAAATCAAAATTCCGATCTCTTTGCCTCTGCCCGCCAGATTTTCCAGCGCGGTGCGCAGGCGCTTGCCGAAATCTTCTCTGCCGAGAAAGACGGAAACCGTTTCGCCCGAATCTTCGACCGTCACCTGCGTGTCCTGCAAATAAGTCAGATTTATCGCCGTTACGCGTTCGGCAATGCCGGCTTTTTGCAAATCTTCTTTTATTTTCTGAAAGAGCTTGACGCGTTCCTGGTTGTCCTTCAGAGCTTTGTCGGTTTTCGCTTCATCCCAGCCGCGCAGGATAAAAGCCTTCTGCAAATCGTTTTTTTCGGCTTTGCCTAAAACCAGCGCATCGTCGTCAACCCAGAAATCGCCGGAATTAAGCCGAACAACGGCGCGCGGCATTCTTTCGGTCACATTGACGCGAACGCCGTCGGGCAAAACGCGCGAAACGGCAACCGATTTCACAAACGGAAGCTTTTCGATCTCCGTCCTGATTTCATCGACATTGGCGTTCCAGACGCTGGATTTCGCCATTCCGGCGCGCACGATTTTCTCGATTTCCTCGCGCGAAACGCGATGCGCGCCGCGCACCTCGACCTTTTTCATATCGAAAAACGACGAAGCCGTAACGGTGCGATAACCCATAAACGTCAGAAAACCGAGACAGGTCAAAATGCACAAAATCAAAAATAAAGGCACGACCGTCATCGTCAGACGGCTCGGCGATTTGCTCCTGCGCGCGGACGCGGTTCGGCGCTTGGCGGGCGCGGCAGCGGCGCGGCGTTTGGCGTTGGCGGTCGTTGTTGTTCGTTTTCGCGTTTGTTTTGTCATAATTCTTAAGTTCGGCGAATTGACCGAAAGCAGACTGATTTTTTGTTTGACAAATGCGGCAAACTAATTCAGCTTTCAGTCGACATCTGTCAACTATCTTTTCAAAATCTCCAAAATCTGCTCGGACAGCCTCGTCACGCTGCCTGCGCCGAGCGTAATCACCAAATCTCCTTCCCTCAATTGTTCGCTGACTTTTTCGGCGGCGCTTTCGATATCGCCGATATACTGCACGTTTTTGTGACCGTATTGCTTGATTTTGCCGGTCAAAGCTTCCGAAGTGACGCCTTCGATCGGCGGCTCGCTCGCCGCGTAAATATCCGTCAGAAACAGAACGTCGGCGTTATTGAACGAGCGCGCGAAATCGTCCATCAAATCCAGCGTCCGCGTGTAGCGATGCGGCTGGAAAATGACGACCGTGCGCCGCCCGCCCGAACCGTTGCGCGCCGCCGAAAGCGTCGCCAGAATCTCGGTCGGATGATGCCCGTAATCATCGACGATTGTGACGCCTTTCGCCTCGCCTTTAAACTGAAAACGGCGATTGGCGTTTTTGAAAATCTTAAACGCGCCGGCAATCATTTCGAATTCGACGTCCAGTTCCAGCGCAATGGCGGTTGCTCCGAGCGCGTTGTAAACATTGTGCTTGCCGGGCACCGGCAGATAAATTTCGCCCAGCACTTCCGCGCCTTTCCAGACCGTAAAAGTCGAGCCGAACGAATCGTTATAACTGATGTTGTGCGCCGAAACGTCCGCCTGCGCGGAAAATCCGTAAGTCACGCGGCGGCGCTTGATGTGCGGGATGATCGCCTGCACGTTCGGGTCGTCGAGACACAAAACCGCCGCGCCGTAAAAAGGAACCTTGTTGACGAAATCCATAAAACACTGCATCACGTCTTCCATTCCCTTGTAGGAATCCATATGCTCGCGGTCGACGTTCGTCACCAGCGCGACGGTCGGCGAAAGCATCAAAAACGAGCGGTCGCTTTCGTCGGCTTCGGTGACGAACCAATCGCTCTGCCCGAGCCGCGCGTTCGAGCCGAGCGTATCGACCACGCCGCCGACAATCGTCGTCGGGTCGACTCCGGCGTGCCCGAGAATCGTGGCGACCATCGAGGTCGTCGTCGTCTTGCCGTGCGAGCCGGCAATCGCTACCGAATAAGGCTTTAAGGTCATCAATTCCGCCAGCATTTCCGCGCGCGGAATAACCGGAATCGAACGCGACTTGGCTTCGACGACTTCCGGGTTGTCCGACCTGACCGCCGACGAATAAACGACGACATCCGCGTCGCCGACGTTTTCCGCCGCGTGACCTTCGAAAACCTTCGCGCCGAACAGCTCCAGGCGGTCGGTATTGCGCGATTTTTTCAAATCCGAGCCGGTAATTTTAAAACCGAGATTGCACAAAACCTCTGCGATGCCGGACATTCCGATGCCGCCAATCCCGATAAAATGAACATGCCTTACGTGCCTAAACATTCTTTATAATTTTTAATAACAGAAAGAAATTTGCCGGGAATAACCGGATAAATAGGGATGAAGAAAAATCATTTTATTATCCTTGCTCATCCCGTTATCCTCGGTAAATTTCTTTTCAAAAATCTCTGCTTTTCAAATTCCCTCTGCTAATTTTCAAATTCCCTTTGCTAAATCTTCAATAATATTCACGGTCACTTGCGCCGCGTCCTGTTTCGCTAATTTTCTGGCGGAAGCTTCCATTTCCGTCAGTTCGGCGGGCGAATCAATCAATTCGATAATCTGTTCTGCAAGCCCCGCGCCCGTTAAATCCTTCTGCAGAATCATTCGCGCCGCGCCGGCTTTTTCCAGCGCCTCAGCGTTTTTGCGCTGGTGGTCGTCCGCCGCTGTCGGCAGCGGAATCATAATCGACGCTTTTCCCGCCGCCGCCAGCTCGGCGCAGCTGGTGGCGCCCGCGCGGCAGATTATCAAATCGTTTTTTTCAAAATGCTCGGGCATATTTTTGATGTACGCCGAAACTTCCGCTTCGCTCCAACCTGCTTCGCGGTAGCCCTGTTTTATCTTTTCAAAATCGGCTTCGCCCGTCTGATGCGTGATTTGCAGTTTGTTTTTGTAATCCCGCAAATGCGTTAAAGCCTCGACCAGCGCATTGTTAATCGCCCGCGCGCCCTGCGAGCCGCCGAAAATCAAAAGCGAAAATTTCTCGCTGTTTCTCGGTTTCGGCGGAATGTCAAAAAACTCTTTGCGCACCGGATTTCCGGTCACGATTCCTTTTTTTCCAAAGTACGGCACGGCTTCTTCAAACGTCAGAGCGGCTTTCGTCACAAACCGCGCGAGGCGGCGATTGGTAAAGCCCGGCAGCGCGTTGGAATCCATCACCAGCGTCGGAACGCGCATCAAGCTCGCCATCAAAAGAACCGGTCCCGAAACATAACCACCCGCGCCGACCGCCACGTCGGGCTTGAAATCTTTTATCAAACGCCGCGCCGCTAGAAAACTTTTCGGCAAAATCATTAAGCCTCTGACTTTTCCCGCCAAACCGACGTTTTTCAAACCGGCGCTTTCGATTGTCAAAAGCTCGAAACCGTTGTCGGGAACGAGCTTTGTTTCCAGCCCGCGCGCCGTTCCGACAAATTTCACTGATGATTCCGCGTCGCGCCGCATAATTTCTTTGGCGACCGCGATTCCCGGATAAATATGCCCGCCCGTGCCGCCGGCGGCGATTAGAACTTTCATAATCAGTCAACCTCAAGAACTAATCCTGAAGCGTCGTAATAACCTTCGGCATCGGCTTGCAACAAGCCCTGACGATTTTCAAATAACCAATTCCAAACCGGGTCGAGCTTTTCAAATGTTTCTTCAATTCCGCGACTCTGGCTTAAGACTCGAATCGCGATCAGAGATTTGGCTCGATTCAAAACCTCCGAAACTTTTTCTTTAGCCGCGCTTTCGTCTGCCTCTTCAAGAAATTCCTTCAGCTCTTCAATCTCTTCATCAAAAAGACCATCTTTCGGCTCATTAACGGAAAGTTCTCCGTAAACTGCCTCAGAGTGTATCAAAACTCCTTCTCTCTCTTCGTTCTCACCTTTATCAATCCGGTAATCTGCGTCTGTCTGCCTCAAGCCTGATTCAAGCTCGGTCAGGGAAACTTTTTTTTCATCGGTGACGATAAATCTCATGTAATAGCCCATAAATTTAAGTTGCCCCGACTCTGGTTCTCGAAACCTTTTGCCGTTTCTTCGGTCGCGGCGCTTCCGGCTCGGTTTTTTCCATCGAAACGAAACCGGCGTGCTGCGACAGATTCAATAAAATTCCGACGGCGAAAAGCGTCGTCACAATCGACGTGCCGCCGTAGGAAATAAACGGCAGCGGAATTCCCTTCGCCGGCACAATCGAAATCACCACGCTGATATTAAAAAGCGCCTGCACGATGATGCCCGTAATGATGCCGATGCCGAGCAGCATTCCGAATCTTTCCGGCGCGAGCAGCGCCGCGCGCGTGCCGCGCCACAAAAGAAGCCCGAAAGCCAAAACGACCGCCAGCGTGCCGATTAAACCGAGTTCCTCGCCGACGACGGCGAAAATAAAATCCGAATGCGGATACGGCAGGTAAAAAAGCTTCTGCTCGCCTTTGGCAAAGCCTTCGCCGAAAATTCCGCCCGAGCCGATGGCGTAAAGTCCCTGAATGACCTGATAAGCCGCGCCGTCGGAGTTTTCCCACGGATTCAGAAAAGCCAAAACTCTTTCGCGTCGATACGGCGAAGTGATCAGGGCGAGCGCGAAAATCGAAACGCAGCCCGCGCCGAGCGCCGCGATATGCAAAAGACGCGCGCCCGCCGCAAAATAAACCGCCACGAAGCTCGCCGCCAGCACGATAACCGTTCCCAAATCCGGCTCAAACAAAATCAAGCCGCTCAAAATGCCGAAAACCGCGACGCACCACAAAGCCGTCTCGCGTAGGCTGGTGACGTTTTTCTCGTTTTTCGTCAGGAAATAAGCGAGAAAAACCGGCAGAGTGATTTTCGCCAGCTCCGACGGCTGGAAAGACATTCCGGGAACGCGAATCCAGCGCCGCGCGCCGTTAATCGGCGGGAAAGCGAAAACGGCGACGAGCAAAATCGCCGTCACGATTAAAAGCCCGTAAACGACCGTCTCGTTTTGCAGCCAGCGATAATTGAATTTCGTCGCCAGATACATCACCAGCAGACCGGCTGCCGTAAAGCCGATTTGCTTGTAAAAATACAAGTACTGGCTCGCGCCTTCCGGATTATTTTTGGTTTCCTGCAAGGAAATCATCGCCGACGCCGAATAAACCATCACCGCGCCAAACAGCGCGAGCGTCGCGGCAATCGCGAATAAAAACCAATCTATGCGGAGTTTCTTTGCCATATTTAAGCTTTTAGCAATCAGCTTTCGGCAGTCAGCTTTTTCGTCGTCTGTAAATTCAAAACTTCCTGCTTAAAAACTTCCCCTCTTTGCTCAAAACTCTTGAACATATCAAAGCTTGCGCACGCCGGCGCGAGCAAAACATTGTCGCCGTTTTCGGCAGACCGAAAACTTTTTTCGACCGCGCCCGCCATCGAGCCGGCGCGAACGATTTCGGCGCTGTTTTTCAACTGCGATTCGATGTTGTCGGCGTCTTCGCCGATTAAAACCAGCTTTCTGACCTTCGCTTCAATCAAATCTTTTAAAGGCTCATACGGCGCGTTTTTTCCGCGTCCGCCTAAAATCAAAATCGTTTTTCCGGCTTCTTCCGCAAACGCTTCGAGCGCTTTTAAAGTCGCGTCCACGCTGGTCGCTTTCGAGTCGTTGTAAAATTTCACGCCTTTAACGTCGGCGACAAACTCGATGCGATGCTCGACGCCTTTAAAAGTTTTAACGGTTTCGCGCATCGAATCCGGCGAAGCGCCGCAAGCCAAGCCAGCCGCCAAGCCAGCCAGAACGTTTTCGACATTGTGCAGACCGCGCAGGAAAATTTCGTCGCGCGTCGTCAGAATTTTTTCTTTTCCGCCCGCGCGGCAAATTAAATCGCGACCGCGCAGAAATAAACCTTCTTCCAGTTCTTTTTTGACCGAAAACAAAACGACGCTCGCCTTTAAACCGCTCGCCCAGCTCGCCGTTACCGAGTCGTCGGCGTTTAAAATCGCCAAATCTTCCGCCGTCTGATTCATAAACAGACGATGTTTCGCCGCCGCGTAATCGGTAAAAAAATCGTATCTGTCCATATGATTCGGCGTCACATTCGTCGCCACCGCCACATTCGGGCGAAAATCTTTAATGGTTTCGAGCTGAAAGCTCGAAAGCTCGACGACCGTCCAGGTTTCGTCGCCGGCAGTCTCGGTCAAATTCAAAAGCGGCGTTCCGATATTTCCGCCGATTTGCGTCGGGATTCCGGCGTTTTTCAATAATTCGCCGATTAAAGTCGTCGTCGTCGTTTTACCGTTCGAGCCGGTAATCCCGACGATTCTGCCTTTCAAAAATCTGTAGGCAAGCTCGACTTCGCCGATGACTTCGCCGTCTTTGCGGTCGACATAGCGCGCCGGAACAATTTTCGTCGGAATGCCCGGGCTGATGACGACCAAATCAATCTGGTCCAAAAGCCAGGACGGAATCTGCCCGTCCAGCAAACCGACTTTTTGCTCTTTCAAAGACCGCGCTTCTTCCGTCCATTCGGCGACCGGCTTTTTATCGTGCAGAGCGACGACCGCGCCGCGCGCCGCTAAGAATCTGGCGGAAGCGATGCCGGATTTTCCCGCGCCGAGAACTAAAGTTTTTTTTCCAAGTAAATCCATCCAATCTTTGGTTTAAGTCGCGATAGCCTAACTGTTCGGTCTTCGTTTTCTTCTTCTTGCAAACACCGAAGACCCAAAACCGAAGACCATTTATCTCAATTTCAAAGTCGATAAACTCAACAAAGCAAAAAGTATCGCCGCAATGACGAAACGGAAAACGATTTTCGGCTCGTCCCAGCCTTTAAATTCGAAGTGGTGATGCAGCGGCGACATTTTGAAAACGCGTTTTCCCGTCAATTTAAACGACACGACCTGAATCATCACCGACAGCGCCTCCAGAATAAAAACGCCGCCGATAAACGGAAGCAGAAATTCCTGTTTCGTCAGAATCGCCACCGTTCCGAGCGCGCCGCCGATGGCGAGACTTCCCACATCGCCCATAAAAACTTCGGCTTTCGGCGCGTTATACCATAAAAACCCTAAAGAAGCGCCGACCATCGCGCCGCAAAAAATCGTCAGTTCCGCCGCTTCCGGCTTGTGCGTCAAATCGAGACGCTCAGCCCAGCGCGCATCGCTGGCGAGATACGTCAAACCCGTCAGCGCCGACATCGCGATAAACGTGACGCTCGTCGCCAGACCGTCCAAGCCGTCCGTCAGATTCACCGCGTTTGACGAGCCGAAAAGAACGAAAACGATAAAGAACAAATAAGCCCAGGGCGTGATGTAGGTGATGCCGTCCGGTATCGCCGTCGTCTTGAAAAACGGAATGCTCAGATTCCAGGGGTAGCTGCCCCACATATAAAGAACGAACCAGACGCCCAGCGCCGCCACCAGTTGTCCGGCGAGCTTTTGCTTTCCGGTCAGCCCGAGACTGCGTTTTTTGACAATCTTGATGTAATCGTCGGCAAAGCCGACCGCTGCGAAAAGAGTTGTCGCCACCAGCGCAATCCACAGGTAAAGACTGTCGAGCCGCGCCCAGAGCAGCGTCGAAATGATGACCGAGCCGATTATCAAAATGCCGCCCATCGTCGGCGTGCCTTTTTTCTTGTGGTGCCCTTGCGGACCTTCTTCGCGGATTTCCTGCCCGAATTTCAGCGCCGCGAGTTTTTTAATAACTTTGTTGCCGAGCAGCAGCGAAATCAGCAAAGCGGTGATTGTCACCATCCCAGTCCGAAACGTGACGTATTGCACGACGTTCAGAACTTTGAAAAAATAGGAATCGCAGCCGTTAGCGCATTGCCCGAGATGAATCAGCTTGTACAAAAGGTAATAAAGCATCGTTTGGATTTGCGATTTTGGATTTGCGATTGGCGCGCTGTTGTCGTCGCTTTATCACCTTTCCGCATGCCGCGTTTTCATTTCTCCAATTCAAATTTTTCCAACAACTTCTCGACCACCTTCTCGGTCCGCACACCGCGCGAACCTTTGATTAAAACCAAATCGCCCGCCTGAATTTCATCGACGAGCTTTTCACCAGCCACCTGCGAGTTTTCGTAAAATTCGACGTCGCTTAAACCCGCTGCGCGAGCGCCTTCCAGCAGATTTGCGGCGAAACCTTCGACGCCGAAAAGCCTGTCGACGCCGATTTCCGCAATCCGATTTCCCGTTTCGCGATGAATCTGCGCCGAGTTTTCGCCCAGCTCGCGCATTTCTCCGGCGACGACGATTCTGCGTTTTGCCGATGCGCCGCCGTCAACCAGAGTTTGCACCATCGAGAGCAGCGCGTCGGGATTTGAATTGTAAGAATCGTTAACGACCGTAAATCCGGCTCGAAAACGCAGAATTTCTCCGCGCTGCGGCGGCGGCGCAGCCCTTTGCAGCGCGGCGGCGATTTCCTGCGCCGTCATTCCAAACGAAAACCCGACCGCGGCGGCGGCGAGCGCGTTCGAAATGTTGTGCCTGCCGTTGAGCGGAAACAAAACTTCCGCCTCATCATTCGGCATCTGCAACGTGAAAACGGTTTCGCCGAAATGGTCAAAGCGAATATTTTTCGCCATCACATCGGCTTGCGCTTCGATTCCGTAAGTGACGCTCGCGCCTTTCGACAAATCGCGCATCGCCAGAACTCGAAAATCGTCGGCGTTTAAAACGGCGGTGCCGCCCGCTTTCATTCCTTCGACCAGCTCGGCTTTCGCTTTCGCCACGTTTTCAATCGAGCCGAGATGCTCGACGTGAACCGGCAAAACGTTTAACTCGACCGCGACATCCGGCGGCGTAATGCGGCACAAACGCGCGATTTCATTCAACGGCGTGGACATTCCCATTTCCAGAACGGCGACCTCGTAATCCGGCTCAATGAGCAGACGCAAAACCGTCAATGGATGTCCGATTCCGTTGTTATAATTTTTAATGTTCGTCAAAACCTTGCGCCGCGCCGATAAAACTTCCGTAATCAAGGTTTTCGCCGTCGTTTTGCCGGCGCTTCCCGTCACGGCGACGACCGGCTGGTTCCATTCTTCATAGACGCCTTTCGCCAGCATCTGCAAAGCGAAAATCGCGTCGTCGACAAATAAAAGCCTGTCCTTAAATTGTTCGAGCGCGCTTTGATGCTCGGCGAATCTATCCGGACGCGCGACACAGGCGATGGCGCCTTTTTCAAACGCCGCCGGAATGTATCTGTGCGAATCGGCAAACTCGTCGTTGAAACAGTTGTTTTTATAATCGGGCTGCGAAAGCGCAAAAAACACGTCGCCCGCCTGCACTTCGCGCGAGTCGATCACTGCCGTTCTGAACTCGGTTTGAAGCAGGGCGGGATTTGTGTCGGAAGCCCCGGCGTCCATATATTTTGCGGCTGTTTCCAGTTTCAAGTTTTGGCTTCTATCCTCTCAAAAAATGTTTCGACCTCAGCATTGCGGCGCGCCGAGGAAATGTTTTCGTAAATCAGCTTATATTTCAGAAAGCGATGGCTCGAAATACTGTTTCTGTTTTTTATGGTTGTTTTCGATTTTTCTTTTTTCTGCGTTTCCGCCTCAGGGCTTTTCAATTTTTCTTTTTCTCCAGTCAATTTTTTATCTTTCGACGTTTTGTCGCTCTTTTCCACCGATGTTTTGTCACCCTTTTGAATTGATTCCCTTGTTTTGTCACCTCTTTCCAGTTTCCCAGCCCCATTCTCGTCAATCTTTTTGTCGGTTTTTTCGGCGGATTTATTTATCGCCGAAGGCAGCTGAATTTCCGTTTCTTCCGGAATATTTTCGGCTGTCAAATCCTGTTGAATCGTGCCGTCCGGCACGACGTTTAATTCCGGCAAAACGCCTTCGGCGATTTCGCGGAAAATCGGCGCGGAAACCTGCCCGCCGTCGCGCGCGCCGCCCTGCGGCTCGTCCAGAACGACGGCAATCACGACCGAAGGATTATCGGCGGGCGCAAAACCGATAAACGAGGAAACGTATTTGCTGCCGCTCACTCGTTTCAGCTTTGCGTCGTATTTCCAAGCCGTCCCCGTTTTTCCGGCGGACGTATAGCCGTTCAGACGCGCGCGTTTGCCCGTTCCGCTTAAAACGACTTCGCGCAGCATTCGTCGCAAAGAGCGCGCGGTTTCGGCGTTGACAACCGGCACTCGCTCGACTTCCGCCGTCTGAATATTTTTCTCGTCACTACGACTGCTGCTATTGCTTCGAATTTCTTTTATGATGTGTGGTTTTACTCGTACACCGTCATTAGCTATCGTCGCAAAAGCCGCCGCCGTTTGCAAAGCCGTCACGTTGATTTCATAGCCGATGGACATCGAAGCCAGCGAATCGCCAAACCAGCTTTCCGGCGAGCGGATTTGTCCTTTCGCTTCCGCCGGAAGCTCGATGCCGGTCGGCTCGCCGAAGCCGAATTGGCGCGCGTAATTATAGAAACTCTGTCGCCCGAGCATCTGTCCGGTTTTAATCGCGCCGATGTTGCTCGAAACGGCGAGAGCTTCCGTGTAGGAAATCGAGTTCTGGCAGTGTTTATCGGCAAATTCGCGACTGCCGACCTTGATAACGCCGCCGCCGCAATCGAACATTTTGTCGGGCGCGATAAGTTTTTCTTCGAGCGCGCCGCCGTATGTGACCAGTTTGAAGACCGAGCCGGGCGAATAAAGATTCTGCACCGCTTTGTTGGTAATCGCGTCGGGCGCGGCTTCGTTGAATTTGTTCGGGTCAAACGTCGGATAATTCGCCATCGCCAGCACTTCGCCGGTTTTCGGGTCTAAAACGATTGCCGTTCCCGATTTCGCCCGCGCCGCTTCGACACCCTTTTTTAAAGCCTGCTCGACCTTGTATTGAATCGAATTGGAAATCGTCAGGTAGACGTCCTTCGGCGGCTCGCGTTCTTCGGTTTCCGATTCGTCGTAAACTCTGCCGAGCCGGTCGCGGTCCTGCCATTTTTCGATAACCGCGCCGCGCAGGGCTGATTCCTGCGATTGCTCGATCCCGGCTTGCCCGACATCGTCCGAGTTGCTGAAACCGACGATGTGCGCCGCCAGAGTGCCCTGCGGATACTGTCGTTTTTGTTCCTCGCGCCAGTGCAGACCGGCGAATTTCGGCTCGTCGGCTTTCTTTAAATTTTCCGTTTTCAGCGTTTCGTTTAATTTCTGCGCCGCGCTTTCATCGATTTTTCGCGCCAGCCAGACGAATTTTTTGCCGCTTTGTTTGGCTTCTTTTAAATCTTTCAGAATGTCGTTCGGCTTAATTTTTAACGCGCCGGCAACGGCTTTCGCCGTTGCTTCGACGTCTTCGATTTCGCGCGGGTCGGCAAATAAGGATTTAACTTTAACGCTCATCGCCAGGGCGCGCTCCGAGCGGTCGTAAATCGCGCCGCGCAGCATCTTGCTTTTCTTTTCGACGCGGCGTAAATCCAGAGCCTTTTCTTTCAGCCATTCGTGCTGCGTCACCTGCAAATGCACGAGGCGCACGCCGATAATGCCGATCCAGACGGCAAAAATCGCCACGATAAACAAAAATCGCGTAAAGGCGGTCTGCGCCGGATTTCTTTTCTTATTGACTGTCTGGCGTTTCGGCATATTTCCTAAAATCCATTTCTAAAATCTATCGGGCTGATTCTCTTTTCCGGTCTGTTTTCGGCTCCGCTTTTTTCGTTTCTTCTTTGGCGGCTTTCGCTACTTTCTTTTCTTCCTTTTTTTCGATTTTTGCCGTTTCTTTATTCGCGTTTTCGTTCGGCGTCCGGCTTAAAGTTTCCGGTTTCGGCTTGTCCGCCGGTTTGCGATTGGAAATGTCTATATTGCTCGCCGTCATCTCCCGAAAACCGATTTTCCGCGCCGCTTTTTTGATTTCGCCGGGCGAGAGCGTGACTTCTCTGTGAAGCTTAAAACGCTGCCGCTCGGCTTCGAGATTTTCCTTCTGCTGGCGCAGCCTGGCGTTTTTGATGCCGTAATCGATTGCCGAAAAATGCTGGCGCGCGGCGAGGAAAAATCCGCCGACTAAGATAACGCCGCAGATTAAAGTCAGAAAACAATACCGCCACGGAATCGGGTCGCCCTCGCGGCGCGGCACACGCGCAGTTTTTTTGGTTTGGGGAATGTTTCTTTTTTTCATCGGCTTCCTGGTTTTCTTTTCGGCTAAAGTTTCAAACAAGCTCGGAGCTTGGCGCTTCGGGCGCGAGGATTTTCTTGCATTTCCGCTTCGCCGGAAACTATTGGCTTGCGCGTCAGTATCTCAACCTTTTTTTCGGCTCCGCAGACGCACATCGGAAAGTTTGGCGGGCAGAAACATTTTCCCGCCAGTTTTTGCAGCGTTTGCTTGATGATGCGGTCTTCGAGAGAGTGAAAACTTATCACCGCAAAACGCCCGTTCGTTTTTAAAATATCAATCGAGTCTTTGACAAAATCTTCCAGAATTTCCAGCTCGCGGTTGACGGCGATGCGTAAAGCCTGAAACGTGCGCGTCGCCGGATGAATCCTGTCTTTTTTATTGCCTTTAGTGCGCGGCACGGCTCGTTCGACCAGCTCGGCAAGCTCT
>DASVRL010000436.1:0-2402 GCA_036388635.1 Pyrinomonadaceae bacterium | reverse complement strand
AACGAAAGGCTACGCGGCAGCGATCGGCGAAGGTTTCAATCTCGACGCTGAGGAACTGGAACAGCTTTCGCTTGCCGCCTTTCTGCACGAAGCCGCCAACATCAACATTCCGAGGGATATTTTATATAAGACGACCGCGCTGACACCGGATGAACGGCGGATTGTAGAACATAATTTCGAGCGCGGGTTGCAGCTTCTGGCAGGCGTGCCGGATTTGGAAGAAGTCGCTTCGGTCATTCGTTATTATCACGAACACTGGGACGGCAGCGGTTATCCGAAAGGTCTCGCCGGCGAACAGATTCCGCTTCACGCACGAATTATCGCCGTCGCCGACGCTTACGACGAGATGACGACGCGCCATCCTTTAAAACCCAACTGTACGCACCATGAAGCGATTGAGCGCCTGCAAGCTGCCGCCGGAAAGAAATTTGACCCCAAAGTGGTCGGAGTTTTCTGCCAGTTGAAGTCGATCGGTCAAATTCATCATAAGACTGTTGAAGAGGAAGAAGATATCATCTTGACTTTTTGATTTCGATTGCCTCGCAGCCTTCGATACAAACATCGGCGGCGGGGAACATTTGTTCACCATTTTCACTCGCCGTCGATTCACTTTAGCCACATTAAAGGAGAGCGATTTTATGCACAGCCCGCAAAAAGATTGGCTTGTCGAGTCTCAGGGACAAATCTTTGAAGCCGATATAGAGGAAATAAAACAATGGATTGCCGAAGGCGCGGTGCTGCCTTCGGATAGAGTAAGGCGGGGAAGCCTGCGCTGGCTGCCGGCGGAAAAAGTGCCGGAGCTTTACGCTTTTTTTAATTCCAATGATTTTTACGTCGCCCCGTCAGAAATTGCGGCGACCGGTATTTCTAAATTCAGCGACGAAATTTACCAAACTCAATTTGGCTTTGAAAACTCGGCTGATGAAGCCGATTGGCAGGCAGAAGCCGAAAAGATTTGTTTTTCGCATAAAGATTTGGAAGCCGTTTTTGCCTGCGACGTCTGCAAGAATTTCTTTTGCAAAACCTGTACTAATTCTTACGGTACGGTAAAACTTTGCCCTATCTGCGGCGGATTGTGTCGTCACGTCAGCGAAGCGGCTGACATTCACAAATCAATCGGTGCGATTAATAAGCCTTATTTAAAAATTGATGCGGATATTAATGCGAATCAAAAAGGCTTTCAGAGTTCAAGTCCGGCACAAAAAACATCCAATCGAAACTCTCTAATTTTAGCTTTGGCAGCCATTGTTTTCAGCTTAATTTTAGGCGCAACGTTTTTTATATTCTTCCTGCCGAAGTAGAATTCAAGAATTCCGTGATTGAATGTTTTTAGACCTGTCGGCTTAAACTGTTTACGCTTTCGAACTATACAATCCGAAAGTCGGGATAAAATTTCCGCTCAATATATTTTAATCCTTTTTCTCAGGAATATTTGTTTTCCGCCTCTGTGCACAGTCGCCGCCGCCGCCTGAAGAAACAGTTGCTGAGCAAAACTTAAATTTTGGATTCGTTAAGGTCGGATGCCCGAGGCGAGTTTGAAGATCGCCTGATGAACTTCCGGCGGCGGCATTGCCGGGTCGATCTTGTAATTCGACAGCGTTCGCAATTTCTCGACCGTTGGCGGCGGCACGTCTGGCGGCGCCGACTCGACGAATTTGGCGAGATTCAATATCGCCGCTTGAACCTCGCTCAGATCGAGCTTCCTATCGCTCTGGAACGGCGCCGTCACCTCGCGCATCGCGAACGCGAGATCAAACCACCAGGCGTCCTTGCCCTGCAGTTTCCGCCTGATTGACCCTTTCACGCTTTCAATCGTTTTCCAGCGAAAAGCAAGCTCGACGCCGCTGCGGTCGAGTTCCTGCAGCTTGCTCCTTTCCCCGTCGAACTCGTTCGTCAGCATCGCCGCCACCGGTCCGAGCGACAGATTGTCGAAGATGTAGGTCGAATGGAGCGCCGTCGCAAAGCGGTACCAGTTGACCTGCTTCACGGCGATCGTGTACATCAGCGTTCCGTCATATTTTACGGGCTGCCCGCCAACGATGAGCGGGCGGAACTTTGACGCCCGCGCCGCCGCTTCCGCCGCTCCGGCGATTTTCTTCGGGCAGTTCCGCGAACACTTCGCCGAGACGACGTTGCCGTCCGCGTCGACGACAATTATCACGATCAGCGTGTTGCCGTCCGTCTTGAGAGAGACGTCGCTTGGAATTTCCGGCTGTACGAGCAGCGTCGCCCGACCGTTGATGTCGGGGACGCTGTAAACACGTTCTTTATTCTCGGTGTCTTGACCGAGTACGAAGCTCAGCATCGTCAGCGCAATGATTGCAGAAAGTAGAACTCGTTTCATAAGTTGGTGCTAAGGATATAACAGATTGAATCGGCAGAAAAGAAAATTTCGTTCAAAA
>DASVRL010000435.1:0-4417 GCA_036388635.1 Pyrinomonadaceae bacterium | reverse complement strand
GATTTGGCGGAGTTTTACTGGAAACAGTATCGCGCGGAATTGATTGACCGCAGACCCGAAACCGAAGACCTTTACAGTGAGTTGGGCAAACTCGAAAGCGACAAAACTCCCGCGGCGGCGGCGAAAACGCGCGCCTCGGAAATTCGCGCGGAATTAAAACGAATCGCCGCCGAAGACATCGCGCTGATGTATGAGCTGACGAAAAGCGAATCGGCTGAAGAAATTCCGCCGGACAAAACCGAAATCGAGCGCAATCAGGCGGAAGAACAGGATGTGAGCGAAATTAGAGAGCGCCTGCGGGCTTTAAACGAGGAAGCCTGGTTTGGCGACGACGCGCTGCAGGCTTCGCGCGCGACTTTCGGAATTTCTTCGGGCGGCGTTACGGGTCGCGGTTTGGGACTCGGTTATGTCGAGCTGATTCCGGTCGCCGATTCCGATTATATTTACGCGGCGCTCGGCGAAGAGCTTGGACTTTTCGGCGGTTTGTTGATAATCTTTGCGCTGTTAACGCTGGTCAGCGCCGGCGTGCGAACCGCTCTGGACGCGCGCGATATGTTCAGCAAACTGTGCGCCGCCGGGTTGACGGCTTTTATCGGTTTTCAGGCGCTCGTCAATATGGGCGGCATTACGCGGGCTTTGCCGATGACCGGAATCACTCTGCCGTTTGTCAGTCACGGCGGCTTCAGCCTGATTACCAGTTTTGTAATGCTCGGAATGCTGATGGCGATTTCGCATCGCAACGCCGTTGACATCAATATCGACAACGGCAACGGCAACGGCAACGGCAAGGGTAACGGCAACGGTAACGGAGCAAAATAATTTTGGACAGGAAAATTCAAATAGGATGGACAGGATAAAAGAAACGATGAACGCGAAACGCGGAACACGCAATTCATCGTTCTGCGTTCCGCATTCCGCGTTTTACTTTATCCCGTTTCACTTTCTGTTTTGATTTTCGGAGAAGCAAAATGACGCAAGATTCTTTTCAACTGAATTCGTCCGCTATATCTGACCGCGGCTTGAGCGAAAAACGCCCGCACAACGAAGATTCGTTTCTGGAAATGCCCGCGCGCGGTCTTTTCGTGGTGGCGGACGGCGTCGGCGGCGCGCAGGCGGGAGACGTCGCCTCGCAGATGGCGGTGGAAATCTTAGGCGAAGCTTTCACCAATCTGGGCGAAGGCGGCGACGTCGAGGAATTGATGAAACGCGCCATCGAGCACGCCAACGGCGCGATTTTTCAGATGTCGCACGATTTGGCGCAGCTTTCGACGATGGCGACGACCATCGTCGCGCTTCAGGTCACGGGAAATATTGCGACCATCGGTCACGTCGGCGATTCGCGTCTTTATCGTCTCGACGCGCGCGGGCAGCTTTTCCGCGAAACGCAAGACCATTCGGTCGTCGAAGAAGAAGTTCGCGCCGGTCGGATGACGCCCGCGCAAGCCGCCCATCATCCGAGCCGCAACGTCATTTCGCGCGCGCTCGGCGCCGAAAATCTGGTCGAAGTCGATATGAAAACGATTATGATTGAGCCGAACACGACTTTTCTGTTGTGTTCGGACGGCATCACGCGTCATATCGAAGACCACGAAATCCGCGACCTTCTGCTTTCGATGCCGATTCCGTCGGAAATCTGCGCGCGGATGAAGGACATCTGCTACAGTCGCGGCGCGGAAGACAATCTGACCGCTGTCATCGTCAAGGTCAGCAGCGAGGCGACTAACGGAAAGCCGCACGATTTTGAGGAAAGCACGGTGGCGACGCCGCGTCCCGCCGCCGCCGGTTCGCACGGCGCAGTCATTGTCCCGCACGACGATGACGATTTTGAAATTCCGACGCGAAATCTGCAAATGCCGTCGGAAAACAACGCGGCTCGAAATTTTGATAAAACCGAGCCGGTTTTCGCTGACGAAACACAGCCGTCGCTTAACGAAGATACGATTGAACCCGCAGATTACCAGCCGCAGGCGGAAACTGCCGTCAGAGACGAAAAAACCTACACGATTGACGAAAACAAAGACGGCAGCTTTTTCGGAAACTTCCTGACGGCGTGTCTTTTGCTGGTTTTGGGCGGAATCGTCGGTGCGGCTTTGGCTTATTTTCTGACGCCAAAGCCGCAGCCGCTGCCTGCGCAGGAACCGCCGAAAATAACCGAGATGAAAACGCCGAACATCGAATACTCGGCTTTCGAGGATAACCGGCGTAATGCCGACCGTAATCCGCAGCAATTTATCGAGGCGAGCGGCGCAACTCTGCCGGAAGACGCGGAAAGCCTGTATCTTTTAGGTCGTGCTTATTTCGTCAACGGCGATTACATCAAGTCGAAAGACGCGTTTACCAAAGCAAAAGACCGGCTTTCCGAAGTCAAGGAAATCAATCGCAAGACTCTGGAAAACGAAATCGCCATCGGCTTGTCAATCGTCGAGAACAATATCGCGCGCAATGAATTTATCAATCAGAAAAGATTGATAAATCCTGCTCCGAATCCGGCAAACACCGCAAATACCGCAAATACCGCAAATACAATGGGAAATCAATAAAGAAAGTGAAAAGTGAAAAGTGGTAGGTGATAGGGAATAAGAAGTTTTCTCCTTGTCGCCTACCGCTTTCTTCTGGCTTCATACAAAATAATTCCGCAGGCGACGGCGACGTTCAGGCTTTCCACGCCGTTTGCCATCGGAATCAGCAGGCTTTCTTCGACTGCGGCGCGTTCCGGCGCGCTCAAGCCGTGCGCTTCCGAGCCGAAAACCAGAAGTCTCGAAGCGTTCCAATCAATTTCGGTGTAAGCTTTTTCGGCATTGACGTCGGCGCAGATTGATTTCAGATTCTTCTCGCGCGACCACTGTAAAGCTTCCGTAAAACCGGCGTTGGTCCATAAAGGAAGACGCAAACTCGCGCCCATCGCGCCGCGAATCGCTTTCGGCGAAAAAACGTCCGCCGAATTTTTGGTTAAAATCACGCCCGAAACGTCAACCGCTTCCGCCGTTCTGAGAATCGCGCCGAGATTGTTCGGATTGTTGATTTCGTGAAGCAGAATGACGAGCGGAAATTGCAGACGTCGCCTGAGCAGATTGGCGCTGATTATGCTCTCGCCCGTCAGCGGCTTTTCGCAAATGACGACGATTCCCTGCGAAGTTTTCGTGTCGGCGATAGAGGCGAAAATTTTATCGGAAACTTCCGCCAAACTTTCGCTTTTCGCTTTGACCGAATTTAAAAAACTGCGCCCGCGTTCCGTTTCGGCAAAATCTTCGTTGAAAAAAACTTCGCGAACCGGCAAATCCGTTTTCAGAACCTCTTCCGCCAGCCGCGCACCTTCGACGAAAACAAAATCCCGCTCGCGCCCGTCGCGAACCTGGCGCGCGAATTTTATTTTTTGATTATCGCGGCTGGTGATTTTCGGCATCGGCGGGAAAAGAAAAAATACTCGCGGCGGGATTCGAACCTGCGACTTCTTCCTTCGGAGGGAAGCACTCTATCCACTGAGCTACGCGAGCATAACAAAAAACATTATAGCAAATTTACTGTTTTGGCTGAATCGTCACGGACTTGATTTTCACGTTGTCCATCGGGCGCTCGCCGCTGCGCGGCACGCCGGCAATCGTTTTGACGTTGTTCATTCCGTCGATGACTTTGCCGAAAACCGTGTAATTATTATCAAATTCCGGCTGTCGTTTCAACATAATAAAAAACTGCGAGTTTGCCGAATCGACATCCTGCGAGCGCGCCGCGCCGACGATGCCCGTGTCATACGGAATATCGGAAAATTCGGCTTTGACGTTCGGTTTTTCCGATTTTCCCGTACCGTCGTTGTCCGGGTTGTCGTCTTTCGAGAGCGGGTCGCCGCCCTGAATGACCGAAGCGTTGATGCGATGAAAGCTGGTGCCGTTGTAAACGCCTTCGCGCGCCAATTCCTTAAAGCGTCTGACGGCTTCGGGCGCGATGTTCGAATAAAGCTCAATCGTGATTTTGCCGAACGCGCCGCCGTTTTCCATTTCGATAACGGCGACTTCCGGGTCGGCGACCGGCGCGACGCCTTTTTTGACCGCGGCATTTTTGTTGCCGGTTTTATTGCCCGTCGATTGGTTTCCGCTACAGGCGAAAAGCGTTAGGAAAAGCGTTAACAATAAAAGAAATTTCAAAGTTTTCATAGATTTAATCCGCCGAGATTCGAAAGCAAAAAGTCTTTTCCTTTGACTCTCGCCTCTCGCTCCTGACTCTCGACTTGTGATTTTAAAAAAGCTTAGCGCTGTCGAGCAGAATCGTCACCGGACCGTCGTTGACGAGTCGGACGTCCATCGTCGCCTGGAATTTTCCGGTTTCGACTTTCGCGATTTGTTTTCGCGCCTCAGCCGCAAAAAATTCATAGAGGCGATTGGCTTCGGCGGGCGCGGCGGCTTCGATAAACGAAGGTCGCCTG
>DASVRL010000434.1:0-23320 GCA_036388635.1 Pyrinomonadaceae bacterium | reverse complement strand
AGCCGTTGAGTTGTTTGTTTATTTTTATAATGAGCGCCAACTCAGAAAAAGACGGCTGCCAAAGTATCCGGCATATCTGGCACAAAACCTACCAACACTTATTTAGTCACTCCCTCCAGGCGAAAAATATTGACAGAAAAGTTTGCGCCGTGCTAATTTTCACTAACCGGCGACAAACTGCATCAGAAACCAGAGGACGTAGTCGTACGCCCGGTTCGTTGTTCAAAAATTAGCATTCAGGCGCATAAGAATTTAGATTAGGAGTCATCTTTCCTGTAAGAGCCTTTTCGTTTTCTCAGGCTTAATCGCTAATGATTCGGATTTTAATAATGGAGAATTAAAATGGCTAGCTTCCTGGAATTAACCGAGAAAACTCAAGACCTTCTAACGCGCCCGGCGGGCGAGTTCAGAGAAAGATTTCTTGTTAAATTAAACGCGCTGGGTCCGGCTTTAAAAGCGCCGGATAAATTTAAATCGACAGAGCAGCGAATCGGGAGGGCTTTTTCATTTTTTAGAGATGATTTGCGCGAGCAGGCGCTCGTTCTTTCCGAACGGTTTATGCGCCTGGCGGATTCGATTCCGGGAATGGAAGGACTGAATCTCGCCTTACAGACTTTTGAAGACGAGTTAACCAATCAGAACCCCGACCTCGTAAATTTTGCGTGGCTGGTTTTTACGACTCATCATCCGAAAGGAAGATTATTAAGCGAGGCGATTCCGCGTCTGGAGCAACGCGAGCCGGAAAAAGTCGCTCCGTCAGCGGTGTCTAAACCGAAGGGAGCCAAAGCAAGCGTCAAAGCCCTTTATAACGGAGGCGTTCTGCCTGCGGACAGCCAGGAATACGGCTTGGAATGGTATCGGGAAGACCCGTTTGCCAACGAACATCACGAGCATTGGCACATTGTCTATCCGGGCAGCGGAGTTCCGGACGGTAAAGGCGGGCGCCGGATGAAAGACCGCCACGGCGAGTTGTTTTTATATATGCATCAACAGATGATTGCTCGTTACGACGCGGAACGCATCGCGCATAAACTGCCGCGCGTGACTCCGTTCGCCGATTACAGAGAGATCATAGATATCGGATACGACCCCGGCGAATTATTGACGAAACCGAGCGCCAAGCGACCATTTGCGACGGTTTACGACGTTCGGCAGCCGAATATGCTTCTGCGCAGTATTTCCAATTCTCAGGCGACCTTTACCGTAGCCGACCAGGAAGTGCGTCGCCAGAGAGTTTGGCAGGCAATCAGAAACGGTCAGTTTGAAACTTCCAACACTAAAATGCCGGTGACCACCGATATGCTTGGTCTGGTAATCGAAGCGTCTCGCGGCAGCATCACGCAAATAATGCCGGGCGAAAACCGGACGACATCATTTTACGGAAGCCTGCATAATAACGGGCACAATTTAATCGCTTTAATAAACAATCCGACCTCCGAAGACGAAAACATTCCGACCGGCGTAATGGGCGACACGGCGACCGCCATCCGCGACCCGTTTTTTTATCGCTGGCACAAGCATATCGACGATGCCTACTATACCTGGCAGGAAATGCAGTCGCCTTATGATTTCCTTGACCGCCCGTTTGTGGAAATTCGCAAGCAGTATACGCAGGGAAGGGCGTATTCAGGCGACATTTTGCTTTCTTTTGTCAAAGACAAGCCCGCCGGCATCAGCTGGCAGGAATATGGCGACGAAAGGTTCGGCGGCGAAAATTGGAATAGAGATTTGTCTCTCGAAGAACCGCTGACCGGCGAGCTTCTGACGACTATGACCAGGCGAAATTTATTACTGTCGGACAGGGAAACGACCGTCCAGCTGGAACACCTGATTCACGAGCCTTTCGTCTATTTTTTCCGCGTCGAAAATAAGCTTAATCGTCATTATACGGTGACGGCGCGCGTCTTTCTCGCGCCCAAACAATATGCCAACGACCGCCGCGCCTGGATAGAAATGGATAAGTTTTTGTATGAGCTTAAACCGCTCGAGCGCGCCGTCATTACGCGTCTCGGAAGCGAATCTTCGGTCGTCAGAAAACCTGCCGAAATGAAGCCGGAACTATTTAAAGGAGCAAGTTTCAAATTGACGACCGAATCTTTCGATAAACTCGCCAAACAGGATATTCCGAAAGAATTTCTGCAAACGCTCGAAGACAGCTTGAAAGATAGACTGTTTGAAAATAGCGGAGATTTTAGAACCGCGCTTTACGAATTGTTCGGGCAGGAGGAAACCGAATACTATATAGACCTTTTAATCAATGCGGCGTTTTTCGAAAACGAAAAGCCGGTCGCGCCGTTTCTCCCGGATGGAACTATCGACCCGCGCTGGCAGGACAATTATAACTATTGCAGATGCGGCTGGGCGTACAATCTGCTTCTGCCGCGCGGCACAAAAGAAGGAATGGATTTTCGCCTGATGGTCGTCTTTACGGATTGGGATTTGGATAAAGTAGGACCGGAAAGCTGCTGCGGTTCGGTTAGCTTTTGCGGCGCTCTCGACCAGTATCCCGATAAACGACCGATGGGTTATCCGTTCGACCGACCGTTTAACTTTCCCGTCACCGATACGATTATGTCCAATATGAATATGGCTTTCCGGGACATTAAGATTAGATGGAAATAAACACTCCGGCGGAATGAAAAACGAAGTTACAGTCGAACTGGTCTGGATAGCTCCGTCTGCCCGGCTGGAAGAAGCGCGCGACC
This sequence comes from Pyrinomonadaceae bacterium, assembly GCA_036388635.1. Classification (GTDB taxonomy): domain Bacteria; phylum Acidobacteriota; class Blastocatellia; order Pyrinomonadales; family Pyrinomonadaceae; genus JALZHR01. The sequence goes on along the minus strand of DASVRL010000434.1, from coordinate 20,615 downwards.
TGCTTTATATTGCGCTCGAGCTGGCGCAGCTGCCGGCTTTCTGGCGTGAATGGCAGCGCCACGACCGACTGCTTCCCAAGTACCTGAAAACCGATTCCGCGTTGGCTCTGTTCGTAAACGGTTATTTTGTAATTGACCTCGCCGACCGGTCGCTGACGCCGAAGCAAATATCCGAAACACTCGCCGGCTACAGCTCGAAACCTATGCGTTTTGAGTTGAATATACCTTTTTGGAAACGATTTAATTTCGAGATTCTTCCGACGCTTTTAGTGCTTCTATTGCCTAAATGTCCGTTTTGCATCGCCGCGTATCTGAGTATTTTGGGAATCGCCGGATTGAATGCTACTTATTACAATTGGTTTTTCTTTGCCGCGACGCTAATACTGATACTGATAACTATGACCGCTCTGTTGTATAGGGCATATCGAGTGCAGCGTTACCTGCCGGTATTGGCGGCAGCCGTCGGAACGGCAATGATTTTAATCGATAAGCTTCTGCTCGGCTCAAATTGGCTTATTTACATAGGAGTGTCGGTTTTAATCGCGGCAGCAATCTGGAATGCCTTCCCGAATAACCGCCGATTAAAATATCAAAGTTGATTTCGGAAGACGAATAAGATTAGAAGACTAAAGAATAAAAAGCTTTCGCCTGATGCGGCGTTTTCACTGCCGCCCTAGTGCATTTTGAAAGCTCCGCCGCGCGGTTCGGGCTGTAAATCCGGGCGGGCTGAATCCTGTAAAACTTCGTGCATCTCGAGCACGTTTGCCTTGAAATAGGCTTCTTTCGGAAGCGTGCCGGATTGGGCGTGACCTTTGATAAATTCGTCGGAACGAACCCAATTCATAAAATCCTCGCGGCTGTTCCAGACGGTAAAAACGACATACGGGTCGCCGTCGTTGACCGGGCGCAGAACCTGATTGGAAACGAATCCGGGCATCCGGTCGACCAGTTTTGCGCGTGTCCGAAATACTTTTTCAAAAGCCTCGGCGTATTCGGGGCTGACATACAGGCGATTGGCGACAGTTATCATTTTTCGTCTTCCTTTTTATTTCGATTTGGGAAATTTATTGCGCTGCGCTCGTTGCTCGCTCGTCCACTTCGGCTTCTTTTTGCCGTCCTTCAATTTTTTGGGTCTGGCGGCTTTTGCTTCGGATTTCGGGCGCGCATTCGTCTTTTTTTGCCTGCCGGGTCTTTCATATTTTCCCGACGGATTTTCCCGGTCATCCGGTTTTTTTCGACGTGGCGGTTTGTCGCCGCCGGATTTATCAGCATAATCATCGCGCGACTTTTCAAAAGTTTTTCGAGGCTTTTCAAAACCGTCGCGCTCGCGCTCAAAACTTCCGGGTGATTTTTCGAAAGTCGGACGCGGTTTTTCCGAAGCGTCGCCTGGATCAGCCACGCGCAAATTTGCCTTTTGACTGCGGATGCGGCTGTTGCGCATTTGTTCGAGCACTTGAGCGGTAAATTCCGAAGGCACGTCGACCAGCGTGAAACGGTCGTAGATGTCGATGGCGCCGATGGCTTTTCCCGGCACGTTGCCTTCGTTGGCAATCGCGCCGACGATGTCTCCGGCGCTGACTCCGTGACTGCGTCCGGCATCGATAAACAGTCGCGTCATATCCGTGTTCCACTGCCTGACAAGCTGTTCGGCTGGCGGCTGAACTTTGACTGCAAGCGGTTTGTCGCCGACGGCGAGAAACGTCGCCGCGGCGGCGATTTCGGCGATGTCGCAGCCGCATTCTTCGGCTAATTCCTCGACCAGCGAGAGATAAAGCTCCAAATCCTGTTTCGTCAGAGTATCCAGAATTCTTTCCTTCAAAATCGCCACGCGGCGCGAGGCGACGTCAGCCTGCGTCGGCATCCGGAAAGGCTCGATGCGCTGTTTCGTGTAATTTTCGATGTCGCGCTTCATTCGCTGCTGGCGCGGCGTGACGAATAAAATCGCTTTTCCTTCGCGACCGGCGCGTCCCGTTCGCCCGATGCGGTGAACGTAAACTTCCGTATCGCCCGGCATATCGTAATTGATGACGGACGTAATTTGCTCGACATCCAGCCCGCGCGCGGCGACATCGGTCGCGACGACTATTTCGACCTGACCGCTTTTTAATCTTTTAATCACCGCTTCGCGCTGGTTTTGGCTCATATCGCCGTGTATGGCTTCCGCCGCGTAGCCGCGCGCCTGAAGTTTTTCGGTCAACTGGTCGGCGCCGATTTTCGTGCGGTGAAAGATTAGCACGGCTTCGCCCGGAGAAGAGTCGGCTTCGAGAATTCTGGTCAGCGCATCGACTTTCTGACCTTCGGAGACGTTGACGTAAAACTGCGAGACGGTCGGAACGGTCATCGTCTTTCGTTCCGTTTCGATATTTACGGGATCGTTTAAGTATTTTTCGGCGATGCGCCGCACCTGGCGCGGCATCGTCGCCGAAAAAAGCGCCGTCTGACGCGTTTCGGGCGTGTGCGAGAGAATCCATTCGACATCTTCCTCAAAGCCCATCCGCAGCATCTCGTCGGCTTCGTCGAGGACGACCATTTTCAGGTTGTTCAGGTCAATGGTCTCGCGCCGCATATGATCCATCACGCGACCGGGCGTGCCGACAATCACCTGCACGCCCTGCCGCAGATGTTTAATCTGCTGCGTGATCGACTGCCCGCCGTAAACCGGCAAAACCCTGATGCGCCCGAGATGTTTGGCATAGGTGTGAAAAGCTTCGGCGACCTGGATGGCAAGCTCGCGCGTCGGCGTCAGTACCAGCAGCTGGATGCGGCTGGTCGAAGTGTCGATTTTCTGCAAACCCGGCAGCGCAAACGCCGCGGTTTTTCCCGTTCCGGTCTGTGCCTGCCCGACGATATCCCTGCCTTCCAGAAGCACCGGAATGGTTTTCAGCTGTATCGGCGAAGGCGTTTCATAACCGACATCGTCGATTGCCTTCATCAACTCGTCAATCAACCCGAACTCTTTAAAAGTTTTTACTTCGTCCGTCTCTAAAGTCATAGACCTTAATTCTATACTAAAAGCGAAAATGATACATTCCGGCGGTTTAGTATGAAAATCATCATTAGCGCCAGCTACTTTACAAGTAATTTAATGTGCCAAAAGGTAAGATATTTATTCCGTTTTCCGCTCTCGCCAGCCGCATTTCGCTGGAAAACAAACGCAAAGCGTATAACCGTCGTGCAGCGTTCATAAAAACCTTTAAATTTGCCTTCATAATTCCTGGAAAAGGGAATTATATATTTGAAAAAACCGAAATTAATAATTCGTTTGAAAAATCACACGCGAATTTTATTCCGGCGGGCGGGAAGGATACGGCAATACCGGGAGGAATTTTAAGATGCCTTTTACGAATCGAACCTTGATAACACTTATTTAATTTTTCAATTTTCAAAACGCGATTTCTTTACCGGTTTTATTCATACTTTCGCAAGGCGGCTTGCATTTCTTCCAGATACTTGCGGTCGTATTCGGCGAGCGCGTTTTGCGCTTCCAGTTTTAAGAATATGTCTAACGCGCGCCGGTAGTTTTCTTTGGCTTTCTGTAAATTTTTCCGGCGTTCCGGTTCGCTGCCCGCGCCTGTCGCCAGATCTCTGTAAATGTCGGCGGTGTAGCCGAAAACAGCCGCCAGTTTCCTTTGCGGAAAAAGATTGTTCGGGTCGGCAGATTGAAACTCGAAAACCTCGGCGGCTTTCTCATAAGCCGCCAGCGCACCCGCGAAATCGCGCCGCTGATATTTCGTCAAGCCGAGCTGCGTCAGGTTTCTGGCGATGTCGTCCTTGTAGGTCAGATTGTTCGGCTCTGATTTTTCCAGTTCGGCAAAAGCCGCGAGCGATTTTTCCAGATACGAAACGGCGGCGTCCGGTTTTTTCAAATAATTTGAATTCACGCCGAGCATCGAGTAAGTTTTCGCCAGATTTTGCCGCGCCTGCGTGTCGGCGGCGTCCGTTTTGATTGATTCTTCGACGACTTTTAACGCTTTTGTCAAAAGCTCGAAGGCGCGCGAAGAATTCGACTCCTGATAAAATTGCGAGCTTTGAATATAAACGTGCCAGAGTCCTTGTTTGACGACATTGTCGTTCGGATTTCCGGCGGCGAGCGCTTCGCTCAATTCCAAAGCTTTGACGATTTCGCTTTCGCCTTCCGCCGGTTTGTTGTCAAAGAGCATATTCATTCCGAGCAAAACGCGACCTCTGCCGAGCAGTCTGCCGGTTTCGACATTGTCCGGGTCGCTTTGCCGCAGCGATTCAAGCTCGGTCAAAGCGTTTTGCAAAGGCGTGTAAACTTCGCCGACCTGATCGTTGAAATAATAGGTTTGAGCGAGATTAATGCGCGATTCGGCGCGAGCGCGGCGCAGTTCGATTGAAGCGGGATTGGCGGCAATCAGCTTTTCGTACAGTTCCAGCGCCCTTTCGGAATCTTTAATCGAGCCGCTAATGTCGCTCATCCACCAGCGAATATAGCTCGATGCGCTGAGATTTGCCGCCAGATTTTTTTGGTTTTCCGCGTCGTCCGGATTTTTCCGGAGCAGAGACGCGCGGATATTCTGCGCTTTTTCCAGGCTGGCAATCGCGCCGCCGAAATCGCCCAGATTCGGTTTGCCGGGCGCGCCCTGCAGCTCGCCGATTTTTTCGTAAGCCGAGGCAAGTTCCGATTGCAGCTGCAAATCGCCTTCGGTTTCCCGCGACAGGCTGTCGAGATATTCAAGCGCGCGTTTGACCAGAACCCGCCGAGCTTCGGTCGAGCCGTGAAGCCGTTCGATTTTCGGGTTTAGTTCGAAAAGCAGCTCGTTGGATAATTTACGCACGTCATTGAATCTTTTTTCCGCTCTGATCTGGTTTGCTTCGGCGCGGCGCGCCTGCCAGAGCGTGGCGACGATGCCGCCGATTAAAGTCAAAAAAACCAATAGACCCGCAAAAACCGCCATCCGGTTGCGATTGATAAATTTCGTCGCGCGATAAGAGAGCGTGTCCGGGCGCGCCAGCACCGGCAAATCCGAGAGATGACGCCGGATGTCTTCGGCAAATTGCTCGACCGACGAATAACGGCGATTCGGCTCTTTTTTCAGGGCTTTCAAAACGATATTGTCGAGATCGCCGCGCAAAGCCTGCGGCTTTGTCCTTTGTCCTTTGTGCTTTGTCCTCGGCTCGTTCGATTGCGTCGTTCGATTTTTCCCGGCTGTCGATGGACGAAGGACAATCGCCGAAGGACGTTCGGGATTCGTTTCGCAAACGGCACGAATAATTTCCTCGGCGCTGTGTTTTTTGAATTCAAACGGGCGCTGCGCCGTCAGCAGTTCATACAGGATTACGCCCAGGCTGTAAACGTCCGTCGAGGTCGTCACGCTTTCGCCCTGAAGCTGTTCGGGGCTGGCGTATTCGGGCGTCATCGCGCCGAGCTTGGTGACGGTGTGCGCGCTTTCGGCTTCGAATTCGGACGTGAGCAGTTTGGAAATTCCGAAATCGAGCAACTTCGGGATGCCGTCTTCAGTCACCAGAATATTCGACGGCTTTAAATCGCGGTGGACAATCAGGTTTCGGTGCGCGAAGGCAACCGCTTCGCAGACGGTTCGGAAAATTTGCAGGCGCTCTTCCAAATCCAGATTCTGCGCGTCGCAGAACGCGTCAATCGGCAAGCCGTCAACGTATTCCATCACCAGAAACGGCAAGCCGTCGTCGGTCGTGCCCGCGTCGAGCAGGCGCGCGATGTTCGGATGCGCGAGCGCGGCGAGAATTTGCCGCTCGCGCGCGAAACGACGGCGAATGTCGGCGGTGTTGAGCTCGCGTTTTAAGAGCTTGACGGCGACCTGCTGCGCAAATTTTCCGTCCGCGCGCTCGGCGAGATAAACCGCGCCCATGCCGCCGCGCCCCAGTTCGCGAACGATTTTATAGCTGCCGATTTTTTGATTGATAAACGTATCGACTTCGACTTCGTCATCATTAAAGAAATCAGCCGAAAAAGCGACCGCCGGAGAAGCGAGAAAATTTTCCGATTCCGGCTCGGCGGCAAGCAGCGATTCGACCTCGCGCCGCAGCTCGCCCGCCTCGATTTTATCGAGAAACTTTCGACGCCGCGCCGGTTCAATCTCCAGCGCCGCGTTTAATAAATTTTCCACCAAGTGCCAATTTTCCGGTTTCATATTAGCTAACGCGAGATTTTGCGGCGAAAACCGACACCGTGAATTTTCGATTTCAGCTTTTCGATTGGCGATTGAGCGAGCGTTTGAGTATACAGCCAGCCAAAATTGAATCATTCGCTTGTTACCGCCGCGGCGGGTTCCGACAGTTCCCGATAAAGCCAGAGGCGCGCCGTTTTCCAATCGCGCAGCACGGTGCGGGTTGAAACTCCCAAAACTCCTGCTATTTCCTCGTCGCTCAAGCCGCCGAAAAAGCGCATCTCGACAATCCGGCATTTGCGCGCGTCGAATTTTTCCAGCTCCTGCAGCGCTTCGTCCAGAGCGACCAAATCCGCTGCGCGTTGTTCGAGCGGCACCTGCACGTCTTCGATTGAAAGGCGCACGGCGGCACCGCCGCGTTTGTCCCTGGTGTGAGCGCGGGCGTGGTCAACCAGAACGCGCCGCATCATACTCGACGCCACGCCGTAAAAATGCGCGCGGTTCTGCCAGCTGATGCGCGTCTGGTCAACGAGTCTTAAATATGCTTCGTGGACGAGCGCCGTCGGCTGTAGCGTGTGTGAGCCGCGCTCCCTCGCCAGATAATTTCTCGCCTGTCGCCGCAATTCGTCATAAACAAACGGCATCAACCGCGCCGGAGCCTGCGCGTCGCCGTCGCTCCATTCGCGCAAAATCCGCGTGACTTCGTGCTGAAGTTGTTTGCTCATAATATGTTGGGCTTTGTCGTTGGCGTTGATTGTAACTTACAAAATGCTTTTTGAAAAATTTTTCGCGCGGCGTGTCGGTTTTCGTCGCGCCGCGCCGCGTTAGCCGGCAGAAAGAAATTTCGAAATTATTTTCGGCTGTCAACCGGGCTATCCTTGAATCAAAAACCCGCGCTTTGAGATTTCAGTTGCTAAATGCGCACGAAACCTGTAATTTCACCGTTTAGGACTTAACTTTTAAAACAGCAAAAAGATGGATATAGGCGATACGCTCAACAACTTTGAGCTTCTCGAAATTCTCGGCACGGGCGGGCAAGGAGTTGTTTATAAGGCTCTGGACACCAAACTGGATCGGCTAATCGCCATCAAAGTGTTCTCGCCCGATCTAAAATGGCAGAAACGAAATTTTGAACGCTTCGAGCGCGAAGCGAAACTGGCGTCCGCGCTCGACCACCCGAATATTTCGACCATCTATAGTTTGTTTGAGTACGAAGGCTATCACTGTATCGCCATGCAGTACATTGAAGGAGTCAACCTTCACGACTTTGTTCAAGACCGTCCACTCGAAATCAAAAGCGCATTGAATATCGTCATTCAAGTCGCCGAAGCCGTCGCCGCCGCTCACAAGCAAAACATTGTTCATCGTGACATCAAAGCCAGAAACGTGATGGTTAACGACGAAGGGCGCGTCACGGTTTTGGATTTCGGTTTAGCCAAGTTGATTGACGATACGAATCAGGAAGACTATACACCAACCCAAAACTCTGCCCGCAAATCAGGTAACGGTCTGTACGATCAAGCGCCGATGCCGTTAGCAGCACCGACACCGGACGTTCACCTGACCGAACATGGCGAGCCGTACGGCACTCCGGCGTCGAGCGCACCGGAAATGGCTCTGGGCGAGGCAACCGATTTTCGCACCGACATTTTCTCGATAGGCGTGTTGCTTTATTTACTGCTGACCGGGAAATTTCCGTTTACGGCGCGGAAGATTGACGAAGTTCGAGACAAAATAATTAATCAGGAACCCGTACCGATTGCCGGCGCACGCAATGCAGATGAACAAATACCGCCGCGTCTGGAAAATGCTGTCGACCGCGCGTTGGAGAAGAACCCGGAAGACCGTTTTCAAACAGCGGCTGAAATGCGCGACGAGCTGCTCGCCGTTCTGCGCGAAGTCGAAGAAGGCAAAGACGAACAACCTTCAACCGAACTTTCGACATTTCTGCCAATAAGCCCGCCCGTTTATGCTATGCTCCGTCCCTTCAACGTGCCATTTATGCTGGCAATAGCCGCTTTAATCGCCGTCGCCTCTGTTCTGATTTTTCTGGCAGTTAAATTTTGGTCAGCCCGTTGAATTTAACATTCGAAAACGACGCTTTTGGACGGACTTCGGCAGAGCGAATCAGATTGTTATATTCGGCTGTAGCAGCTAAACTTAATCGATACGGGTTAGATGCTATTTACGGCATCGTCGGACAGTTGGTAAAATAGGACGGTCAGGTATCTATTTTATTTACTGGTAATTTGTATAAAGGTAATGAATATGCGGCGAAAAGTTTTCTATTTAGTGCTCGCGGCTTTAACTTTAGCTCTCGGAATTGCCTCGACAAAAATGGTATTTTTGCCGTTTGTGTCAATCATTTCTTTGTTATTTCTGCTCGGCGTTCCTTTGGTTATCGTTATCACGGTCATCCGTCACGGTGTCGTTCTGAAAAGCGAATGGCGACCTTTTATCGGTAAAGGATTCTACGCCATATTTTTATGGCTGCTTCCGTCTCTCGTCGTCGCTTTGGTAAATTTTATTTATTGGTCCGACCGGACAGGCAGCGAGGTTTTTTACCGTCCCGAGCCGACCATTTCCGAACAAGTCGCCGGAAATCTGATAGTTTTCGTATTGACAACAGTCTATTGCGCGACCGGCGCCGGATTATGTCTGTGGGTGAAGCGACATAAAATCAATGACCATTGGTTATTAAGAAACAAATGAATGTTTTCAGCCGCCACGCCTAACTCGTTTGACTCAAAACCGCGTCCGCTTTTCTGTTTAATGAGGCTTTGTTGCAAAAGCGTGTTTTTTAGCCTGCTTATGAAACAAGGTTAAGCATATTTGAGAGGAAATAATAATACTGGCAAATCTTATGAAATGCCGGTATTATGAAAAATATGAAACGCGCCATATTTTACTGGAGTATTTTTATACTCGCCTTATTCATTGGACTTGCCAGTGTGACCACGGATTATAAAATGCTCTTACCGGAACCGGAAATTGAATATGGCGGTTCTTAAAATTTATATTTCTTTCCAAAACTCAGGCTTCAAACCTAATTCACACGTCCATTGAATCAGAACGCAGATATTGTGCGTGAGAATCTTTGCTCAGGCTTCATTAATCTGCGCTGTTCGCACCCTACCCGGCAGATTTTCGCCGAACTTGGCTTTAATCATCGAAAATTTAGTTTCGACCTTTGAGCGCTGACGATAATTAACCGGAAATTTTTCCTGATTCAAAGCGTAATAATGCTAAAGCGGATTCCACAAATGATTGCCTTCTTTGTTCGTCGCCCTGCCGTTCGCTTTCCAAAGTGTTCGCTTACTCTATAATCCCGGAAACTACGATAGACTCGACCGCTTGCGCTCCGCACCGGCTTCATTTATCTGTTTTCTAATATTTTATGCAAAATTGCTTTATAGTGTAAAGTTCTTGACAAACAAAACAACTTGGTGTAGATTTCAAATCGGTATGGCGAAGATTCGAGCAATCCGCAGAAAAGCTATGGAATTACACATCCGCGACCTAGGCGAGACTATGAAAATTAAAGCGGGATTATATGATTTATTCAGCCGGCAGAGATTGTCCGATTTGCTTTGATTCGAGCGACATCGTTTTCTTGAAAAACACTACTGCGGCGGCAAAGCAAATCTTTTTCGCCTGTTACGCCTGTGGCTGCGCCTGGAGCAAACCGCCCGCGAAAGACGAGGATTTCGACATTCTGACGCCGCAGGATTTCGCGCCCGAAGGATTTGAATTAGCAGGTTTGTCAGACATTAAATTAGCCGAGCTAGATAAGTTTATCTCGGTTGAATACTCTGAGATTTTATCTCAGCAGTATTCAAGCGGCGAATTAATGGCTATGTTCCGGTAAATCAAAAACTGCGGCAAAAACACCTTTTTGAGAAAAAAATTTTGCATTATAAAAACATCGGGTTGAACGAGAAAAATGGAAATTCGACAATAGCCGCAGTTTCAGTATTGGTTTGCGGCAGCCGGTTTTTCCGAGCTAAATTTAAAAAGGTCGGTAAAAGCCGGATTGCGTTCTAAAAATTTATGAGTATTTCTTCCACACTTGACCGGCTTCATTCGCGGGCAAAGGGCAACAGTTGGCTTTGGCTTTTTTCTATTTTTTGTCGCGTCGCGCTGGCAGCCGGTTTTTTTCCGGCGGGAATGGTCAAAATTATGGACGAGCGGTTCGCCAGCGGCTTATCCGTTAATCATCCGATGGGACATTATCTGGAAGCCCTGCATTACACGGGTTATTACTACACCTTTATCGGCGTGGTGCAGGTGGCGGCGGCGATTATGCTGCTGATTCCGCGCACGGTGACGCTCGGCGCGTTTCTCTATTTCCCGATTATTTTAAATATTTGCATTCTGACGTACGCGGTGCGTTTTGACGGCTCGCTTTTTACCGCGCCCCTGATGACGCTGGCGAATTTGTATCTGCTCGGCTGGAATTATGAGAAATGGAAATACATTCTTCCGTTTAATCGGCAGGCAATTGACGATGACGCAGCAAAGCGGAAAAGCCTTGAAAGCGATGTTCAAACACAAGCAAGCGCGGGTCGGCACGGCTTCTTTTCGCGTTACGGAATACGCTCGCTTTATGCGCGTTTCCGCACTTTTTTCAAACAGCTTCTCACCGATAAATTCCCGGCGCTTTTTTTTGCCGCCGTGTTTGCCGCCGTGGTCATTTGCGTCGTGGGCATTCCGAGCCTTTACAGCATCAAGCCGCGCAACACTCTGCCGCAGTGTCTGAGACAATTTAAAAACAGCACCCGAACCCAAGCCGGCGAAGGTTTCTGTAATTGTATTCATCAAAACGGCGAACCGCTCGGCAAATGTCTGAACGACTTCTACCAGGCTCCGGAGGATATTATCGGCACGCCTTAGAACCTTTGCTGCCTTCCGACCAAATCTCAAACTCTTTCATCGTCTTAATAAACAAAAGTTTCCGTCGCAACTGTAATTTGCCATTTTAGCGAAAAAAATAGTCTCAAAAAAGACCCTTTTTGAGACTATTTTTTTGAATAGCTTTTCTCGCGCAAAAAAACTTGCACGAACTGAATAATTGGTTATAAATCATTGAATCGAAGTTTCATTTATGAGCGTTTTAGAATACATCGAGGAAACAAACCCGCCGCAGGTGTGCCAGCTTCTAATCGCCGCGCATCATTTTTTGCAGGAGAATCTTCCGCCTTTCGCCGCCAGCGCTATCAAATGGAAAATCCCTTTTTACACGCTCCGGCTAAACTTTTGTTACTTAAACCGCCACTTAAACCACATTACGCTCGGCTTTCAGCACGGCTACAAACTCGCTCCGCGACCCGGACGACTGCTCGGCGAAAACGAAAAACTGAAACAGGTTCGTTATCTGGAAATTTTCACGCTCGAAGATTTATATTCCGTTGAAACTTACGAAATTTTGTCCGAAGCGATTATGCTCGATGAAATGCTGGCGCAAAGCCGGCTCAAATCCGGCGGGAAGAATAAACGCCGCTTTTTATAATTTAATGTCTCATAAATGAGTCATTTTTGAAACGGCATACCGAATAACTATTGGAATGGATTTATGAAAGCACAGGAAAGATTTATCGAGAGACATAAAGATTCTGAATTCCGTTATAAAGATGAATTGTTTAACGGTCTTAATTCGAGCAAATTCGCGCTTGAAAGAACTTCCGAGAATAGTGAAAACTCATATCACTGCAAACATTTCCTAGATATTTATAAACATCGTGCAGGGCATCTGAAAAGATATGATTCGCTGCACGCTATTAGACTTCGAGAAGATACTCTGGCTTTGTGCGAAGAACTAGCTGAAACACCGGATGAAATTTGCTACGTATGGACGTTCTCGGTGCCGCCGTATTCTTCTTATGAAGTATTTGTTTCCGAGAGCGGCAAAGTTCTAGGCACGCTGTTCACAGTAAGTCAACTTAAAATGCCATCTGATGAATGGGAAAAACTTTGGGGTAAAGATAATTCCTAGTCTCAAAAACGTTACCCGGAACCTGCAAAAATTACTTTGCAAATTCCAGCTTGAGCATTTCCCCTCAAATGCTCAAGAATTTAATTTGTCGCCGGTTGAAAGAGAATTTAGTTTATTCCTGACAAGCGCCGACATCTTTTTGCGTAAAAAGAATGCGCTGGTGCGTCAACTAGTCGAAACACAAAACTTCTCTCCGAATTCCGTTAAATAAACAAAATGATGAGCCGATTCTTTATCAACTTACGCTTATCAGATAGAAGTATTTATCGAGGAGAACATTTATGACGTTTTTGATTGGAATAGTAGTTTTAGGCATTGCGGCAGGCTTTTTTATGAACTCGCTGATGGACGGCAGAGGAGCGCCGGGGCTTCCCTGGAGCGTCGGCGCCGGAGCGGTTGGAAGTTTTGTTGCGGGAATTTTATTCCTGATGTTCGGCAGATTTTTAGTCGGCGAAGGATTTGATTTCATTCTTTCATTATTTGCGGCGGTAGCGGGAGCAATTGTCTTGATTATTCTAACCGCGGTCGTTAAGAAAAGAATTTCCGTATAGGAAATAGCAGAATTGTTTTGCCGGTGAAAAATAAAGCTGCCGGCAAGCTCATTTCATAGATGCCGAGTGCGCAGTAGAGAAACTGTTAAGCTCGTCATCGCGGCGGCGAGAAAGTTTCAGAACATTTTGGTTTGTTCGGTCATAAATTTATGTGAACGGATTTAAGCTGCTTTTCGGCACGGTAATACTATAACCAGATGGCGCAGCTCTTTTTCGGCAAACCGTGTTTTGCCCTCGATGCAGGGCAGCCAGTATTCTGCCGGAATACGGATTTCTCGTCCCGCCTTAAGTCGTGAATCGGGAAGCAATCCGTTGAATCTGGCTATTTCAATTGCGGGCGCGTCATAGCGCACAGCAACCTTTGCTACTGTATCGCCTTTTTTCGCTCTGACAATTCCCATTTGCGAAAAAGTTGTCAATGCGAGTAAAAGAATTAGCAGTAATACTTGTAGGGTTTTCATCTTTTAAGCTCCGAAATTGCGATTTGCCTGATCATTCAGTGTTTTGCGCAAATAGCGAGTAACAGGTAAAACCGAGCCGTCAAATAGCGAAACGGACGCCGCAGTTATTACAAATATTAGCGGCATCCTGTCCGATTTGGCAGCAAGGGCATTTTATTTCCATCTTAATCGTTTCTTTATTCGGCATTAGTATTTTGCAAGGAACTGTTCGGCGGGAGCAACAAAGTCCGCGATGACCTGATTCAGGCTCAGGTCAAGAAATTGCTCTAACGGATAGACCATTTTCCTTATTTCCGTCACCCGCGACTTTTTGCCAATCTGAAAAATCTCCGCGACGGACGTGGCTTCAATCTTTTGAGACTCTCCCTTTAAAATCGGCTCGCCGTACCGCAATCGCACCGTGGCTCGCTTGATTTCACTGCCGAAATCCTCCTGCTTCACGAAACGGAAACGCCAGGCGAAAGAGGGCATGCCGCTGCCGTCGAATCCAGAGCGATTTGAGTCGTCAACCGAAGCAATTCGTTCCCGCTCAAGACCTGCCCGAGCAGCTTCCAGCATCGCATCCAGCCTCTGCTCCATTGAACGGAAAGACGCTTCTATTTCAGCCGTAGTTCTAAAATCCATAGAGAGGTTTGGTATGTCTCAAAGACGACCCTTTTTGAGACAATAAATCTATCATTATTGAGAATTATTATTCATAGTGACTTTTTTAAAGATAGATGTCTTCAAAACCGGATTATACCGAAAATATTTAATTTTGCCTCTCCTATTGAAGATTGCTTGATGATAATCATATTTATCTGGTTTATCCGGTTGATTCGACGCTCTGAGAGGCAGGCAATCTGTGGGCAATTGAAGTTGATTCCAATTCGTATTAACTATTACGTTCAAATCTTCAGAACTGGTATATTTATCAGATAGATACGCAAACAGCGTTTTTAAATTCTCCTCGGAAAAAGCTTTCTCATTCATAAAAACTTCGATGCGGCGAATTTTAGAAGTTAACATAAAATCCAGTGTCACCAGGTAGTGAAACTTCATTGTCACGCAATCAGTTTCAGAATTTCCCGATGAAAATTCTTTTTTCTGTTCAGCAGAAATTAGCATTTGGATTTTGAGCTGCTTAATTTTATCTTTTTGAGCAAAAGCGGAAAATGCAAACATACTCAGAAGCAGAGGAAGAATCAGCAATTTCATAATCATTTGATGCGCTTACTTGTGGCTTTGTACTTTGTCTCAAAAACGACCCTTTTTGAGACCAGACCGGGCAATTATCGAACTTTCAAAAAAGCCTTTTCCAGCTGTGATTTATTAATTTCAAAAACGGTTTTCGTACCTGAAAAATTTTTGACAAATAAATACGATTTGCCGTCATTGATGAGTGATAATCTCAGTCCCATAAAAGTCCAGTCAATCGGTATATGAATTGATTTGGAATACATTCGGTGGTCTACTCCAACCTGCACGTCGCCGGTCGTGTAACCGTATTCAAGAACTTGCCTGGTCGGAACGGCTTGCAAGCCGAGCCATTTATTTTTCTTGACCGAGTAAACGTGCAAAGAGGTGCCGGGAAATTCTCCACGGGTGATGAATGCATAATCATCGTCGGCGTAATTGAGCTGCAAATGATCTCCGGCGACAACATTGGATTTCAAGTCGAAACGCGACCAGGTTTTTCGCTCCAAATCATAAACCGCCAATCCGATCCCATTGCTGCCCATCCATAATTTTTGCCCGACCCGAAATAATCCTCTGGTCGAATCGGGCACCTCACGCTGACTTTTGATCCATCCGGCGTTTATAGCCAGTCCTGAAAGCGGAAATTTTCGGCAAGTTTGATCGCCGGAATTTTCCCTGATCAACCCGTCGCCGCGACTGACCGACCAGAGGCGATGACCTTCATAATAGAGGTCGTCACCGATTCTCATCACTTCTTCGGTGTTGGTGAAAATTTCATCGGATTTGTCTCTCGGCGAACATTCTTCGCCCGCATAGGTGACATTCTCCGCTAACAGTTTGAATTTGGAGGAAGAAACAAGCAGGTCGGCAACTCTTCTCTGAGCAGGCGTGACCGCAACAAAAAGTCCGAAAATTACTACTAATACAGTTAATTTATTCATACCAAATAAAACGCAACTATCAATTAGATAAAAAATCGTCTCGTAAAAGGGTGGTTTCTGAGACAGTTTGAAATTATCCCATAAACTGGCGTTTTTGCGACAAGTAATATCTCGATGACGGAATTCGGCGGCTACATTTTCGCGCTTCTATAACTTCAAAAAATCTAACCGAACTATTTTACCTTGTTCCCTTTCATTTCCTGTCCGTTGGCATACAAAATCAAGCCGGTAACTTTTCCCGCACCGTCTTTGACAAAGCCAAACCCGACATCGGCGACTTTGAGAAAGAATCGGGTCTCGGATTCGGGAAACATTTCGTTTGGCGGCGCGCCGGCGCGCTGCGCGAATAATTTGCCGTCCTCTTTTGAGATGGTGATAATACGATTCTGTCCGAAATCATACTCGCCGATATAGGCATCGTAAATTTTCGCGTCAACTTTAACGGTTACGCTCTCGGCGGGCAGTTCATATTTCTCATTGAACAGAATCGCCGTCAAATCACGCCCGATGCGCGGCAGGTGCGGCGCGGCGTTCTCAAAATTGTTGAGCAGAATGACGCAGGCTCGATCTTCCGGGTAACGAAAGATTGAGACGGCGAAGCCGGAATTAAGACCGCCTTGAAAGATTGCCAAGCGATTGGCGTCACGATTGATAAACCAGCCGTAACCGACGCCGCCTTTGCCGGGCGTGAAAATTTCCTCCAAAGATTTTTTCGAGACGAGCCGCCCTGCGTCGAGCGCCTGATTCCACAACAGCAAATCCGCGGCGGTCGAGTAAAGCCCGCCGGCGGCGTAGGCGTTTGACATATCCATATAGCGCGCGTTGATAATTTTGTCGGATCGATT
This sequence comes from Pyrinomonadaceae bacterium, assembly GCA_036388635.1. Classification (GTDB taxonomy): domain Bacteria; phylum Acidobacteriota; class Blastocatellia; order Pyrinomonadales; family Pyrinomonadaceae; genus JALZHR01. The sequence goes on along the minus strand of DASVRL010000434.1, from coordinate 4,539 downwards.
GATATAACCGATGGCTCGATGTTTAAGCAAAGCGGTGTTGTCGTCGTAGCCGGAGTTTTTCATATTGAGCGGCGCGAAAATGTTTTCCCGGACAAAAACGTCGAAAGGCTGACCGGAAACTTTCTCGATGATTTGTCCGAGCAGAATGTAATTTGAATTGCTGTAGGCGAAATTCTCTCCCGGCGCAAACTGCAAAGGTTTGTTCCTGAAATTCCCAATCAATTCATCTATCGTCACGGGCAGCGAAATCGTCCGCATAAAATCGGGCGCGGCGGCGTAGTCCGAAATTCCCGAAGTATGATTTAGCAGCCGGCGAACGGTGACGGGTTTCCAGGCGTCCGGACAGCCATTCAGATATTTGCAAATCGAATCCTGCAAATCGAGCTTGCCTTTCTCCTGCAACATCATCACCGCCATCGCCGTGAAGCCTTTGGTGATGGAAGCAAGCCGGAATTTTGTTTGCGGCGTCGCGGGAACGTCTTCTTCAAAGTTCGCCATTCCGTAGCCTTTGCCGAAAATTGTTTTTCCGTCGCGCGCCACTAAAACATATCCGTTAAATCGTCCCAGTTTAGCCGCCCGGTTCATATATTCGTCGAAACGCGAATCGATTGTTTGTGCGCCGACGATTGAACTTAATAAAAGAAAAAACATAACCAGCGCGAAGACACACGTGTAATTACACTTCAAAACTTTCATTTGAATCTCCTTGAACTTTTGAATTGATTTTTACTAAAAGCTAATCGTCGGCGATAATCCGCTCGAGCGGCGTGGATTTTTTTTGGTTTTTTGTTGCCAAAGGCGTTTGTTCAGCGTCGCTTAAACCGAGCGGCGAGGAATTTTCATTTGTCGGTGCAGCGAAACTTAACGGGCGCAAACCGCGAATGTAAAGCAGCAAACCGCCGAGAGCGGCAATCGCCATCAACATATTGCCGCTCTGTTTGCCGTAAATATCCGCGCTGAAAATTCGCGCCAAAACTCCGCCCAGAAAAACTACGATCAGAAAAGACTTTAGAACGCGCATCGATGGACAACTCCTTTCGCTGATTTCAACGCATTGATTTTTAATTCGCTCGACATCGCCGAAGCGTTTCGCGGCTTCTTCCTCCGCTTCTTTCAGCGTCATGCCTCGCTGCAAATTTGCTTCGGTCAGCAGTTCGAGATGAAAACGCAGTTCGTTTTCGACTTCGCGCTCCGCATCCCGGCGGTTAAAACGCTTGAATAAACGCGCTATCGTGTTTCTCATATTTTCTTCAGGCGGCTTGCAAAATCCTGTTAATGGCTTGCGAGATACGCTCCCAATTGGCGCATTCCGCTTCGAGCTGTTTTCGCCCGGTTCGCGTCAGTTGATAGAATTTGGCTCGCCGGTTGTTTTCCGAAACGCCCCATTCGGACGAAATCCAACCGCGTTCTTCCATTCGATACAGCGCCGGATAAAGCGAGCCGTCTTCGACTTTCAGCAAATCTTCTCCCGTTTCGTGAATTCGCTGAACGATACCGTAACCGTGCATTGATCCGCGCTCCAGCGTTTTCAGAATCAATAACTCGAGCGTTCCCTGCATTATATTCGTTCGGGCGTTCGCCATTGCCAATCTCCTCCAGATAATCTGGGGCAAGGATAGCAACGCTTACCCTAGATTGTCAAGGGAAAGAGTAAAGAATCTAATTCTGCAAATTTTGTTCGTTGATGTGAGGAATGGAAAGCAGCATTTAAATTAGAGATGTCGACTTTAATTCTTCATTGCAGTATGGATAAATTAATAAAAAGGGAAATATATTTTGGAAACCTTCAAAGCAGGATTCGTCGCCGCTTGATAAATTAAAAACTCATCACAAAATGAGGCTTTTGTGATGAGTCAATGATACGGAAGCCTAACGAACGTCAAAGTGAAACTTGCCCGCGATTGATTGCCGCCGCTCATTTTGTAAAGAGTTAGATTTCCGCTTCCATTGAGGTCTTGGCAAAAGTTTATTTATGAAACGGATCACTCTGCTCAAATCACAATAAAGCTGAGAGGTTTCTATCAGACCAACTCGATAGAAGACGCCGAATCCTCATCTTGCGCTTTTTTGCCGGCGCGATATATACTGCTTCTGTTTCTGTCCATCCATAAATTGCGGAATTTCTTTACTGTCTTTGCGCTCACAGGAGAATCGCTTTGAACATCACCGCTTTCAAATTTACGCTTTCGTTATTCGGTTTGTTTTTTACATTTATACCGGCGTTTTCCGCGCCCGGCGATTTGGATACGACTTTCGGCGGGACGGGAATAAGACGCGTCGGTCTCGGGTCCGGCACAAACTCGGCGCGTTCGGTCGCCCGGCAGCCGGACGGGAAAATCGTCGCCGTCGGCGGAGCATCAATCGGCGAATATTCACAATTTGCGGTGGTGCGATACAACACCGACGGAACGCTCGACCCGACGTTCGGCACGAGAGGAATCGTCCTCACCAGCGTCGGTTCGCTCACAAGCGGAGCCCAGGCGGTCGCCCTTCAGCCCGACGGCAAAATCGTCGTCGCGGGATATGCTTCAAACGGCATCAGTTCTAGCTTTGCTCTTGCCCGTTATAACCCGGACGGCTCGCTCGACACATCTTTTAGCGACGACGGGAAATTAATTACACCTTCGCTTCGCGCGGGCGACGCGAGGGTAATGGATGTCGCCCTGCAACCGGACGGAAAAATCGTCGCCGTCGGATTCGCAACCGACTTTACCGGCGACGGCTTTGCAGTCGCTCGCTTTAATCCGGACGGAGCTTTTGACAGCGGCTTTGGAAGCGGCGGCGTGGCAGTAACCTTTGCCGGCACCAACACGAATGCCAAAGCCAACGCCGTCGCCATCCAGCCCGACGGCAAGATTATCGCCGCCGGCGAGAGCGCCAACCATTTTGCCGTGGTTCGTTATAACCCGAACGGCTCGCTTGACACCGGCTTTAGCGGCGACGGCATAGTTAATACTTCGGTCGGTTCAAACTCGGACAGAGCCTACGACGTCGCCCTGCAAACGGACGGCAAGATTGTCGTCGCCGGAACTGCGGTCACGTTTTCTCCGCCAACTTCGTTTCCCAGCTATTTCGCCGTCGTCCGCTATAATCCGGACGGCGAGCTGGATTCCACCTTTGACGGCGACGGCATCGTGTCGCATATTGCCGCCGGCACCACCAGCGGCGGGCATTACTCGCTGGCGATTCAGCCGGACGGAAAAATCGTCACTGCTGGCTCGGCTTCTTATTCCGCCACCTCCGGGAGTGTTTTCGCCGTCGTTCGTTACAACCCGAACGGCTCGCTCGATTCTACTTTCGACGGCGACGGGATTGCCTTAACGCCCGCGGGCGGTTCCAGCAGCGCTGCGTTCGCCGTTGCGCTGCAGCCGGACGGGAAAATCGTCGCCGCCGGAAGCAACTTCGCCGAGTCCCCGGATGCGGCGCTTGTCCGTTACAAAACGGACGGAAGTCTGGACGAGCAGTTCGGCACGGGCGGCATCGTCTCGACCGATTCAGGCGACGCGCAGTCTGCCGCCCACGCCGTCGCCATTCAGCCGGACGGGAAAATCGTCGCCGCCGGTTACAATCGCACCAGTTTCGCGCTGGCTCGCTTTAACGTTGACGGCACGCTGGACGCGACTTTCGGCACGGGCGGAATAGTCAAGACGTCGAACGCTCTGGGCGTAAATATAATCCACGCCATAGCCTTGCAGCCGGACGGGAAAATCGTCGTCGCCGGTCGGAGTACGCAGCTTACTATGTATCACGGCTTTGCCGTCGCGCGCTATAATCCGAACGGCTCGCTGGACACCTCGTTTGACGGCGACGGCATCGTCATTACCTACGTCGGAATGTTCGAAAGTGTAGCAAAGGCTGTCGCCATCCAGGCGGACGGAAAAATCGTCGTCGCCGGACGCGACCGGTTGGACTTTGCGCTGATTCGTTACAACAGCGATGGTTCGTTTGATACCACTTTTGACGGCGACGGCATCGTCACCACCGATATGGGCAACGCCGGCGACACGATAAACGACATCGCCCTGCAACCGGACGGAAAAATCGTCGCTGCCGGGTTTATGGCGGAATACGACACCAACTCCAGAGATTCCGCCGTAGCGCGTTATAACCCGGACGGCTCGCTCGACACCTCGTTCAGCGGCGACGGCAAGGTCGTGACGCCGATTTGGACGAGCGGCAACGACGATGCCAACGGCGTGGTCATCCAGCCGGACGGTAAAATCATCACCGCCGGACAAGCATTTATCAGTAATACCGGCTGGGTTTTCGGGCTGGTTCGCTACAATTCGGACGGAAGCCTCGACAATACCTTCGATTCGGACGGAATAGTCAGAACCGCGTTTTCTTCCCCGCACGGCGCTTTCGCCCGGGACGTCGCTCTGCAACCGGACGGCAAAATTGTCGCCGCAGGGAATAATAATCTTTACGAGCTGGCTGATTTCGCGCTCGTCAGATATAACCCGAACGGCAGTCTCGACAACACCTTCGGGTCGTTCGGAAAATCCGTCTTTAACATTGTTGTCGAAGATAACGCTCACG
>DASVRL010000433.1:0-3837 GCA_036388635.1 Pyrinomonadaceae bacterium | reverse complement strand
TTCAAGGCGTTATCTTTAATTTTATTTATGAAAACGTCGCGCCTTTTCAGATGCCGATGAACGCCTGGTGGGCTTGGGCGCTTCTGCTTTTCGTCGACGATTTCGCTTATTACTGGTTTCATCGCGCGAGCCACGAGATTCGGTTTTTCTGGAATTTTCACGTCGTTCACCATTCGTCGAATCAATACAATTTAAGCGTCGCCGTCCGCCAGAGCTGGTTTTCCGGTACGGCGCATTGGATTTTTTACGTTTCCATCGCTTTTCTGGGCTTTCCGCTCTGGTCGTTCGTTCTGATGCACGGGCTGAATCTGATTTATCAATTCTGGATTCACACGAAAACCGTCAAAAAACTTCCGGCATTTTTCGAGTATATTTTCAATACGCCCTCGCATCACCGCGTTCATCACGGCGTGAACAACGTATATCTGGACAAAAATTACGGCGGAATTTTTATCTTCTGGGACAGGCTCTTCGGCAGTTTCGTGCGGGAAGACGAAACGCCGCGTTACGGCATTATCAAACCGATCGACAGCTACAACTGGCTTTGGATAAACACGCACGGCTGGTTTGAGATGTTTGAAGCGATGAAAAAACAAAAAACGATTTTAGGCAAAATCAGGTGCGTTTTCGGGTCTCCAAATATGGAATTTTGAGACTACTATGAAAACTAAACTTTTTGCTTTTTCGTTAATTTTTCTTTTTACCGCGACAGCTTTCAGCCAAATTGAAAGCGTGAAAATCACGCCGCGCAAAATCGTTCACCGGCGCACGAATACCAGAACCGACTTTAAAAAGAAATACACAATCGTCTATCCGAAAATTTCCGGCGTCGCCGATCGTCGTCTGAAACAGAAAATCGAGCGTAATCTGAGATACGAAAAAACGTTCGATTTCTATTTTACAAGCGGTCTGGACGAGGAATATCACTTGCTCGACAAAGGTTATTATCGCGTCGTCTACAACAAAAACGGCATTTTGAATTTGAGATTTTCCATCGACGTTTCGACGGCTTACAAATCGCATTACGATAAAACAATCGCCGTCAATCTGAAAACGGGCGAGCTAATCAAACCGGATGAAGTTTTTATCAGGGCGAAACAGGAACAATTGGCGGCAAGGATTAACAAGTCTCTGCAAGCGGAAATCGCCCGAGCGGTGCGCCGAGTCAAAAAAGAATTAGGCGCGAGCGACGAAGGCGGGCAAATTCTGGCGCAGTTTAGAGAAAAAATTTTTACGCCGTTGTATCTCTACGATTTTGAAGTGAGCGATAAGGGAATTACTTTCGTTTACACCTATGACTATGCGGACATTGCCGGAAAATACAAGCCGGCGGGCAGATTTTTCCTGAGCCACGCGCAGTTAAGACCGTTTGTCAGGCGCGACGGTCTTTTGGGGAAATTTATCAAATAAAAACATAAAAATCATGAAAAGAAATCTGTTTATCTTTATTTCGCTTTTAATTTTCGCGCCCGCCGCATTCGCGCAAACGGTCGTTATCACGCCGAAAAAAACGGTCTACCGGCGACCGAAGCCTTTGATGGATTTCAAAAAAAGCTTTACCGTTATTCGACCGCAGGTCAGAGGCTTGAGTCCGGCTTTGAATAAAAAAGTCGAAAGCGCAATCAGCTTTGAAAAAGTCTCCAGCTTCAACCTCAAAGAAGAAATCAGTGAAATTCAGTGGCTCGAAGAAGCGAGCTACGAGGTCAATTACAACAAAAACGGGATTCTGGACGTAACGATTTTCATGAGCGGCTCGGGCGCGTATCCTTCGGTTTTTCATAAAACGGTCGTGGTTAATTTGAAAACCGGCGCGCAGGTTCGCCCGCAGGACGTTTTTACAAATCTCGCAGGGCTTGCCGCAAAAGTAAAAAAAGCGCAGCAGGCGGAGATGAAAAAAGCGACCGAAGAATATAAAAAAGATCCGGAAACGGCTGAGTTCGACGGTTCGGAATATTTTCGGGAAGCCAATTTTACGGTCAAAAATTTAAACGAGTTTACCGTCAGCGATAAAGGCGTGACGTTTATCTACGATTACAACTTCCCGCACGTCGTGCAGGCTTTTCAACCGGAAGGCAGATTTTTCTATTCGTGGACGGAATTAAAATCGTCTGTCCGGCGCGACGGCTTGCTGGGAAAATTTATTCGTTAAAGCTATTTTGCCGGAATAGAAGTTATTTACACAGGCTTGCGGCAGACGCCGGAGATGATGGCGTCAGCCGCTTTGCGGGAAGACTGCCGATGCGGTCGGCATCTCGATTCTATCGGGCGCGCACAACACGCTTTGCCCGCGCATCGTCAATCTGCTGCGCGAAAACGGAATGGACGATACACTGGATGCCGGTCGGCGGAATCGCGCCGCAGGAAGATATTTCCGAACCGAAAGCGAATGGAATTTCCGAAGTCTTTCCGCCCGGCACTTCGAACGAAGACATCGTAAAATTCCTGCGCGAAAACGTCAAAAATAAAAATTAATTTCTGTGGAATAAGGTTTGCACTCAACAGGTTCAAACGCCGAAAAGTGTATTATATTTTTACACAAACCGGCGGAATTAGTTTTTAATAAATACAACAAGGAGATTCGAGATGAAAAAAATTACGTCTTTGATATTTGCTCTGGCAATGATTTTATCAATCGCTTTTGTCGGCGAACTGACTTCTTCCCATAATCCGTTTTCAGCCGACGCGCAGGTTACGGTCGTCCGCAAGAAAAGAGTCGGCGCCATTAGAACAATCGGGCGCGGCGGCAAATACGTGGTTCGCAAAAGCTGGAACGGAACGAAATACGTTTCCAAAAAGGTCTGGGTCGGCACGAAATGGGCGGGTAAAACCACTTGGCGGGGCGGCAGAAAAGTTGTCAGCCGAACCAAAAAAGTCGTTTACTAATTTTTAATTTTCAGACCGATAAAAATAGAGCGGTGACAAATCGTCAAAGACATCTTTGACGATTTGTCACCGCCTCGTATTATAATTTCCACATAGAAAAGAAATCTTTTTTTACCGACAAATATTTTTACCGACAAATAAATGAAAGAAAAAGTAAGAGTTGCCAGCGGGCAGGGCTTTTGGGGCGATTTGCTGAGCGCGCCGGTCGAACAGGTGCGCGGCGGCGAGATTGATTATCTGATGCTCGATTATCTGGCGGAAGTCACGATGAGCATCGTGCAGAAACAGAAACAGCGCGACCCGAAAGCCGGTTACGCGCGAGATTTCATCAGCCTGATGCGCGAGATTCTGCCCGACTGCGTCGAAAAAAACATCAAAGTCACGGCAAACGCGGGCGGCGTCAATGTTCCGGGCTGCGCCGAAGCCGTGCGCGAAGTCGCTCGCGAATTGGGGCTTTCCGGCAAATTCAAAATCGGCATCGTCACTGGCGACGACATTCTGCCGCGGCTGGACGAGTTTTTGGAAAATGGCGTCGAGATTACGAATATGGACACGGGCGAATCGCTCGCTTCGATTCGCGATAAAGTGCAGTCGGCAAACGTTTATCTCGGCGCGCAGCCGCTGGTCGAGGCTTTGAATCAGGGCGCGCAAATCGTGATCGGCGGGCGCCTGACCGATACGGGCTTGACGCTTGCGCCTTTAATGCACGAATTCGGCTGGACGTTTGAAGACTGGGACAAAATCGCGGCGGGCACCATTGCCGGTCACATCATCGAATGCGGCGCACAGTGTTCGGGCGGAAACTGTCAATACGATTGGCGGAATATTCCCGATTTGGCAAACGTCGGCTTCCCGATTGTCGAAGCGTTTCCGAACGGCGATTTCATAGTTACTAAACACGAAAATACGGGCGGCATTGTTAGCGTCCCGTCGATCAAAGAACAGCTTTTATAT
>DASVRL010000432.1:0-5070 GCA_036388635.1 Pyrinomonadaceae bacterium | reverse complement strand
CAAAGCTGCTTCCGCCGCGCTCGGTTTCGGAATTGCTGCCGCGACCGCGCCTGACGGAAAAATTGCAGGCGAACCTCAACGCGCCGATAACGATGGTCGCCGCCGACGCCGGCTGCGGCAAAACGACGCTCATCGCCGATTTTATCCGCAGTCAATCCCGCCAAACCGTCTGGTATCAGCTCGACCACACGGACGCCGACCCGTTTATTTTTCTCGGCTATATCTCGCACGGCATCAAAAATTTCGCGCCCGCTTTCGGCGAGACGATTCTGCCTTACCTGACGGAAGCGACGGACGAGCTGCTGCGCTTTCCCGAACGCGCCGTCGATTTGCTTTTGAACGAAATCCTGAGCACTCTGGAACAGCCTTTTATTTTGGTTTTAGACGATTATCACCACATCGGGCGCGAAACGCCGGTGCATCAGCTGGTTGACCGCCTGCTTCTGTATTCTTCCGATATGCTGCACATTATCATCACGACGCGCGATTTGCCGCCGCTCGCGATGATGCGCCGCCGCGCGCAATCCGCCGCGCTGGTTTTAACGCGCGAAGATTTGCTGTTTACCGACGAAGAAGTGCGCCAGCTTTTCCGCCAAACCCTGAATATCGAATTAAAAGAAGCGGAAATCGCCGAATATCGCCAGCGCACGCACGGCTGGATTACGGCTTTGCAGCTCGTTCGCCAGGTCGCTGAGCGCGAGATTTATTCGCATTCGGATGCTTCGCCGACGGTCGATTTGCACGAGATTTTGCAGCAATCGGAAAAAGATATTTTCGATTATTTTGCCGAAGAAGTTTTCTCGCGCGAGCCGGAAGACGTGCAGAATCTGCTGCTTCGCTTGTCTTTATTGGAATCTTTGCCGCTGGACGCCTGCAGCGAGCTTTTTCCGAATATGCGCTGTTCCGCCATTTTGCCGGAACTGGTGCAGAAAAACGTTTTTGTAACGGTCGTCGGCGACAGCAAAACAAACGAGGAATACCGGCTGCACCCGCTTTTCCGCGATTTTCTGATGCGTCGTTTGCGCTCGGAAATCGGGCGCGCCGAGGTCGCCGAAGAAAGAAACCGCATCGCCGCGTTTTACCTGGCGCACAATCAATGGGAAAAAGCTCTGCCGTATCTTTTGCAGGCGGAAAACTTCGACAGCGCGGCGCGGATTATCGCCGAAAACGGCGGCGAATGGCTGGCGAGCGGCGCGATTACGACCTTGAGCATTTTCGTCGAAAAAATCCCGCTCGAATTTCTGGAAAAATATCCGCGCGCGCTGCTTCACAAATCCGAAATCGCGCGTCTGCAAGGCGAAACCGACAAATCTTCCAATCTTTTGAGCCGCGCCGTCAAGCGGCTGCACGACGAAAACGACACCGTCGGCGAAGCCGAAGCGCTGCACGCGCTGGCGAGCCTGGCGCGGCGCAAAGGCAAATGCGGCGAGGCATTTGAATATCTGGAAAAAGCCGAAAACCTCGTTGACGAAACGGCGGAAACTTATCTGAAATGCTCGAATACGCGCGGGCTTTGTCTGGTCGCGCAGGGCGCCTGGACAAACGCCGAACAGCAATTTCGGTTGGCGCTGGAACTGGCTGAAAAACAAGGAAACGAGCATTATATTCGCCTGATTACGCACAATCTGGCTTTGCCGTCGGGTTTTCGCGGCGATTTCGGCGAGGCGCTGCGCTGGTTCAAACGCATTTTTCGCCACGACCGACCGGATTCGCAATTGCCGCAGGAAGCAATCGGGCATTTAAACGTCGGGCGTCTGCATTTGTATCGCGGCGAGTTTGACGAAGCCGAGCCGCATCTGGAACGGGCGCTCAAACTTTGCCAGTTATACAATATCAAACCGCTGCGCGGCGAAATCATCGAGGCTTTCGGAAATTTTTACCGCGACAAGGAAGATTTCACTCACGCCGCCGAATATTACGAACGGGCGCGAAAGGCTTACGAAGAAGCGGAAGTGAATCTCGCGACGCGCGAGCTGGACGAGGAACGCGCCCGTTTTTACCTGATGCGCGGCGACGCGGCGAAAGCTCGCGGTCTGATGGAAAACCTGCTCGAAGCGCGCGAAAAGCTCGGCAACGAAATGCTTTCGCAAGCCGCGCGGCTCGGACTCTGCCGCGCTCGCTTGGCGCTCGGCGAAACGGACGACAATCTCGCCCGCGAAATCGGAGAAATTCTGGCGTTCTACCACGAGCAAAATCTTTATTATGACGAGGCGGCGGCGTCTCTGCTGCTCGCGCAGATTTATTTCGCGCGCGACGAGCGCAAGAAAATGTTTCCGCACCTGCAAAGGGCTTTAGACCTGACCGCGCGCTTTGATTATGAATTCTGGCTGCGCGGCGAGATTCGGAAAAATCCGAAAATGTTTGCCGATGAGGAAATCACGGAAAAACTGCCGCTCGATTTACGCGAGACGGCGGCGGAAAGAATGAAGGATGAAGGCGCGAGGATGAAAGCCGCCGGACTGCAGAGCGCAACCGAGCATTCTTCATCCGCCGTTATACAGCCTTCCGAAGAAGTCGTGGATTTGACCGTCAGGATGCTCGGATTTGTGGAGATTTACCGCGATAAATCGAAGCCTTTTGCGGCGGACGCCTGGACGACCAGACGCGCGCGCGACATTTTTTGTTATATCGCTTCGAGCCGTCACCGGCGCGTCGAAAAAGACGTTTTGATTGATACTTTCTGGAGCGACGAGGATTTGGCGTCGATTGAAAAGAATTTTCACCCGACGATTTCGCATATCCGCAAGGCTTTGAATTCCCGACAGGCGCTCAAACAAAATTTTCTCGTTTTTCGCGACGGCGCTTACCAGCTTAATCCGGAACTTTCGTATTCGATTGACACGGAAGATTTTGACCGTTTTGTGGCGGAAGCCGAAAAGGCGAAACGCGACGGCGACGACCAGGCTTTTCGCCAAAATCTGGACGCGGCGCACGCGCTTTTTCGCGGCGAATTTATGGCGGGCATTTATGAACCGTGGGCGGAAGAACAGCGCGCTTATTACCGCGAGCAATACGCGCGAATTTTGAACGCGCTGGCGAAAGCGGCTTTTAAAGAGAAAAACTGGTCGCAGAGCGTCAAACTGGCGCAGGAAATTTTGCAGGACGACCCGTTTCGCGAAGACGTGCATCGGCTTTTGATGCGCGTTTACGCGGCGCAGGGCAAACGCTCGCAGGTCAAGGAACAATTCGAGAATCTCCAGAAACTTCTGAAATCGGAGCTCGGCGTCGAGCCGGAAGCGCAGACGCGGCGGATTCTTCAAGAATTACTCAAGTAAAAGTGTTACAATTGCCGTATTCGTTGAATAATTTATTGATATTTTCGGGCGAGGGGAAAAAATGATGTATTTTCGAGCGTTTTTCAAAAGCCTTCCGGCTTTGGCGTTTTGTTTTCTGTTTTTCACGCTTCACGTTCAAGCGGCGATTACGATTGACAATACAAGCTCCAACGGAGTTTTTAATGTGGCGGGCGTCACGACTCTAACGTGGACGCACGAAACCGGCGCGGGTTCTAATAAAGCCTTATTCGTCGGCGTTTCGACTTCGACGACGACTCTACCGGTCGGCGTTCCGACCGAGCGCGTGGCGAGCGTCACCTACAACGGCGTCGCTTTGACGCGAGTCGGCACGGCGATTTCTCCGAACTCGCTGAACACTTCGGAAATTTTTCGGCTGGTCAATCCGCCGAGCGGAGCGAATACCGTCGAGGTGACGCTCGCTTCCGTTCCCGTTATCGGAAATCCGTTTGTGAATTATGTGGTCGGCGGCGCGATTTCGCTGCAAGGCGTCAGCCAGGCGATGCCGAACGGCGCGTTTTTTCCCGCTTCGGGAACCAGCGATTCGCCGACCGTCATCGTCACCGACAGCGTCAACGGCGACGTCGTCCTCGATACGCTGGCGGTTTCGCCGAGCGCGGTTTTTGTCGCGCCCGGCGCCGGACAAGTCGAGCGCTGGGACGGACAGACGTTTTTCGGCAACGCTTTCGACGTCGGCGCGGGCAGCACCGAATTTGTGATGCCGGCGCTGACGACGTCGAACTGGATAATGTCAGCGCCGGATAATTGGGCGCTCGGCGCGGTCGCGGTCAGGCAATTTGTGATTACGGCGGCTTCGGTTTCGGTCAGCGGCAGATTAACCGCGCCGAACTCGCGCGGCGTCGGCAATGCCCGCGTGAAAATGACCGGCGCTGACGGCGCGACGCGCTATGCCTTAACAAACCCGTTCGGTTATTATCGCTTTGAAAATGTCCAGGTCGGCGAAACTTATACGTTTAGCGTCGAATCGAAACAATACGGCTTTGCGCCGCAAGCCGTCTACATCGGAGAGGAAAGAAGCGATTTGGATTTTATCCTCAAACAATAAGCGTCGGCGCGTTTATTCAGCGACTGAAAGGCGCCGGGACAACGCTCCGGCGCGTTTTCACGGTGTATTTTCATAAAAACGCGCCGTACTTTTTCAAAAATACGGCGTCTTCTCGGAGAATTACGCCGTATTTTTTGAGTATTACGACGCGTTTTCCGGTAACGCGGCGGATTTTGATATTGTCTTAATTTTGCAGTATTTTGCAGTCTATACTTGTCCGTCGCTGGAAACGCGGCTTTTTGCGTCTTTTTTTGATTTTCACTAAAAATGTCCGACTATGAAACGGTTCATACAATTACGGATTGGTATGATGGAGCGAGGGCGGGAATAGCAGACCTGGACGGAAAACCGCATTATTACGAAAATCATTGGTCTGAAAGCGAAAGTGATTGGAGCGATATTTATTTTCTGAAACCGCTTGATGCCGAAACCTTTGCGCTTGCCATGGAAGATCGGGAAATCCGCCTGCGTTGGGAAGAGGCTTTTAAGACGGGTAAAACGACCGGAAACACGCATCCCGCCTTGCCGGAAGAAAGGCAAAGACACGAAGAATTAATCCGCATTCTGGCGGAGAGGCTGGTTATAATTCCCGAAACCGGCATCAGAGCCGAAGCGGAATTTATCTACGGACAGCCGACAAAAGTAAAATGGCGAATAGTTATCGATTAAATATAAATAATTGTTCCCAAAACACACCTTTTTAAGACATCA
>DASVRL010000431.1:0-3157 GCA_036388635.1 Pyrinomonadaceae bacterium | reverse complement strand
CCGCGAAAATCTGCGGTTAAATTTTCTTCCGCAGCAATCCTCAGTGGAGAAATCTGAAATTCGCCGGGACGAATTCGATGGATTTCAGCTCGCCGGCAAATTTCGTTTCCTCTTTCTCCGCCTGCCGAAAGACGATGACGGCGAGATTCTGCTGTTTCAGCTCGCCGCAGCCGAATTTGGCGTTTCCCATTTCTTTGCTGTAAGCGGTTAAATTAACGGTTTCAAATGTGTCGCTTTTCAATTGAAAAACATTATTGTCGGCTTTGACGGTGAAATAGATGGCTTGCGGCTGGCATTCAATCTTCGTCACCGAGCCGAGAATTCTTTTTTCGCCTTTTTGCGGCTTCGCCACCATCATATTCAGCGATTCGATCAAGCCCTGCTCGCGCAGCGCGCGCAATTCTTCTTCGGTTAAAATGCGGTCGGTTATCTGCGACGGGCGGCGGCGCGGATTTCTGGCGGAATACATCTGTCCTTCGTAATCATTAATCCGTTCCAGCGTGTTTTCGGCGTAAACTTTCAGTTCCGGCTCGCTGGCGGTTTTAACGATTTTCTGCGCGATTCGGCGCGCGTTCGCAAAATCTTCTTTCCACATCAAAAGTTCCGCCATCCGAAGCTGATACTGCTGGTTGCCGGGCGCGATTTTCAAAGCGCGATTCAGATATTCAATCGCCTCGTCGATATTTTCGTTGCGAACGACGCTGACAAAAGCGTACAGCTCGTATGATTGAGCAAAATCGGGATTCAGCGCCATCGCTTTCTTCAACAGTTCTCGCATTTTGTTTGCCAGCGCCGTCGGATACTCGGAAACAAAACCGAATTCGCTCATTCCCTGCTCGCTCAAACCGCGCGCGTAATGATAATGCGCGAGAAAATTGTTCGGGTCCAGCTCGATTGCCTTTGCAAGAAATCTTGCGAATTCGTCCATTTTCCCCTGTTTCGCCCTGATTTTACCGAGGTTTAAGTTTGCGCGGCTCGACGCCGGAGTTAGCAAGAAAACTTGCAAAAAGTGAGTTTCGGCTTCGCCGAGGCGGTCAAAATAAAAAAGCAGCTCGCCGAGATAAGTCTTCGCTTCGGCTTCGGTCAGAGGCTTCGCCTGCATTTCTAGGTCGAATGTCAATTTGTTTTTGAGATTTATTTCGGAGACGCCGTAAGCGTTCTGCTCGACGTATTTTCGCAATTCCCTTTCCATCGTCGCGTAATCAATCTGAAACGCTTCCGAAAAGGCTTCTCTGGCAGTCTTGCCGTTCATCACCAGATCGAGAAATTTATACATCTGCCGGCTGCGCGCGCCGCCGCTTCCGTGCATCAGATAATGCATCAAAGCCCACGATTGGGCGTAAAAAAGTCCGGCGCCGTCGTCGCCCTGCTGCGCGAGCGTGTAATTGTCGGTGTTAAAAAACGTCTCGAACGGAATCAGCTTATTTTGCGACAACAGCGACAAATGTCGCTTCTGCAAGCCGCCGAGAATCACTTTCTGTTCATTTTCAATCTTCAGATTCTGGTAATATTCCGCCAAGCCTTCGTTAAACCACGGCGGCACGTTCGATTTTCCGACGTTGTTGGCGACCCAGAAATGCGTGTATTCGTGAAAAATAGTTTCGTAAGCTTGATTCGTGTCGCCTTCCATCGAAAGCGTGATGAAATTGGCGTCGTCGGTAGACAGAAAATATCCGGCGACCGTTTTGTCGATTTGCCCGTCGGCTTTTAAGGGTTTATAAGGATTGTATGAATTCGAGTCTTTGAAAACGACGACGGTCGTCGGCACCGGCGAATTAAAATTTACTTGGTCGAAAAGCTGCCGGAAAACCTCGCGAAATTGTTCGAGCCGCGCCGCCGTCGCGCGAATGTCTTTTTCGCTCGCGTTGCCGATCAAATTAAAATTTTTCGAGCGCACCGCCAGCCATTCGTCCTTTCCGAAAGCGTCCGCGTTCGAGAAAAAAAGGACGAACCAAAGCATTGCAAACGTGAAGAAAACCTGGCGCTGAATCATAAACTTAACGATAAATTTTTGCTTGAGAACGGCGAAACTTTTTGCTGCGTTTTTCAATGCTTCTTTGACGATTTTCGCGGTCTTTGCGTTGCATTCGTGATACGGTTAAACTTATCTTTATGCAAAACCGGGCGGAAATTTATTTTATCGCGGCGTTGATGATTCTAATTCTCATCGGCTGCGCCGTTGCCTGCGTCGCTTTTTTTAAAACATACAAAAAAGAAAAAGCCGCGCGCGAAAAACAAATCGCCGAGCGAAAATCGAAAATCGAAAATTAATATGTCGCATCCAGCCGTTTTAGACAAACAGCAAACCGTTTTAGTCGTCGTCGATATGCAGGAAGCGTTTCGCAAAGCGATTCCCGCTTTTGCCGAAATCGTCTCGCGCATCGCGCAGATGATTCGCGGCTGCCGGATTCTGGACGTGCCCGTCATCGTCACCGAGCAATACCCGAAAGGCTTGGGCAAAACGGCGGAAGAAATTCTTTTTTCGCTGCCCGACGATTTCGAGTTCGTCGAAAAAACCGCGTTCAGCTCGTGCGGCGCGCTCCCGTTTACGGAAAAGCTGGCGGCGACGCAGGCTAAGCAAATCCTGCTCTGCGGCATCGAAACGCATATCTGCGTCAATCAAACCGCGCACGACCTGCTCGAAAACGGCTTCCGGGTTCACCTTTTAACCGATTGCGTCGGCTCGCGCTTCGAACACGACAAGCTGGCGGCGATTCAGAAACTAACGATGAACGGCGCGCTTCCCTCAAGCCTCGAAATGGCGCTTTTTGAATTATTGCGCGATTCAAAACACGAGCAATTTAAGGAAATTCAGAATTTAATCAAATAAAAAGCTCGACCGAAACGCCGAAAAATTCCGCCAGCTTTTTCGCCTGTGCCTTGCTGATTGAACGCTTGCCGTTAACAACTTCGGAAGTAATCCCGCTTGAACCGAAAATGTGAACGATGTCTTTTTGCTTGTAACCATTTTCCTGCATTAGATATTTTAAAACTTCTTGCGGCGGAATGTTCGGCATCGGATAATGCTCGTCTTCGTATTGCTCAATCAAAACCGCTAATAATTCAAGCAGTTTTTCTTCTTCAGGACTAAGCTCGTCCTCTTTTATTCCTTTCGACATTAAACGGTCAACTTCTTTTGTCATTCTTTCGAGTTCTT
>DASVRL010000430.1:0-1721 GCA_036388635.1 Pyrinomonadaceae bacterium | reverse complement strand
CGGCGCAGAGCGGCTGGAATCTGCCGTCCGGCTGCGTGGGAACAATTGCCGCAATATCTTCGGATACGACGCATTTCGTCAAAGCCTCGATTGCCTCGCCCGTGACGAGCGGCAAATCGCAAGCCAGAATTATCGCGCATTCGGTTTCGCAGTTTTTCAGCGCGGCGTGAATGCCGCCGAGCGCGCCGCGTTCGGGAAACAGGTCGAAAACGAAATCAAACGACGGGAAGCTTTTTTCAAATTTCGCTTTTTGATTTTCGTTGATAACGATTTTTACTCGCCCGTGACAAGCCGGCGCAAGCGCACCGGCAGCGCGCCGGAGAAAGGTTTCGCCGCCGAGTTTTAAAAAGGCTTTGTCCGTTTTCATTCGCGAAGATTTTCCGCCCGCCAGCACGTAGCCCGAAAAATTTGTCGTCATCGTCACTTTTGATTATTCAATTTCTCGACGTTTAATTCAAACATCATTTTTTATGTCTCTTTACAGCCGAATAAAGCCCGTGCGCTTTGGCAAACGCGCCTCCGGATGTTGTAAAATTACGATTTGCCGGAATTATGAATACGAAATTTATAAACAAATTAATTGCTGTTGCCGCCGCCGTGACGATTTTCGCGCTCATTAATCTCGGCTGCGGCTCAAATTTAACTTCCGAGACATCGGGGCAAGTCACGCGCGTGGCGATCGACCGCGACACGAAAACCAGTCGCCGGAAAACCAGTTCAAATAAAAACAAAAAGAAAAAAACGACCAGCGTCGAAACCGAAATCGACTACCGCTATGCGGTCGGCGGCAAAACTTACGACGGCTATTCGGAAAAAGACGGCGACGTCCAGCGCGATTTTTCGTCGGGCGCGCAGGTCGTGGTTTGTTACAACGCTTCCGATCCGGCAGAATCGGATGTTTTTGCCGCCGGTCATAAATGCGGCGGCTAAACCGGTCAGGTAAATTGAAAGATTAATTTATCTTTTAAATTCGCCCGAAAAGACTTTTTCTCCGTTTTCCAGATGCGGCGCGACCGTGATGATAACCAGTTTTGAAGTCGGGCAGTTGCTTTTTTCCGCCGTGCTCGTGAGCGGCACGAGAACGTTTGTTTCGGGAAAATAGGTCGCCGCGCATTTTTTCGGAATCGGATACGAAACGACGATGAATTTTTCCGCGCGGCGTTTCCCGTCGGCAAAATAACTGGTTAAATCCACGACCTGACCGTTTTGCAGATTTCGCGCGGCGATGTCCGTTTCGTTCATAAAAATCACGCGGCGCGAGCCTCGAATGCCGCGATAACGGTCGTTGTGCTCGTAGACGGTCGTGTTGAACTGGTCGTGCGCGCGAATCGTCGTCATTAATAATTCGTCCGGTTTTAATTCGATGCGGCGAAGCTCGCTCGTTTTAAAAAGCGCTTTGCCCGTTTGGTTCGGAAATACGCCTTCGCGCGGCGCGTTCGGCATATAAAAACCGCCCGGCTTTCGGATTTTCTCGTTATAATTTTCGCAGCCGGCGACGACGCGGGAAATGGCTTCGCGAATGCGGTCGTAATCGGAAATAAACGCGTCCCAGTCGACCGTGGTTTTCGCGCCCAGCACCGCTTTCGCCAGTTGCGCGATAATCCACGGCTCGCTGCGCAGGTGTTCCGAAAGCGGCTCGAAAATTCCTTTCGACTGCTGCACCTGAAGCATCGTGTTCTCGGTCGAAACAAATTGCTCCGCGCCGTTTTGAAAATCTTTTT
>DASVRL010000429.1:0-6948 GCA_036388635.1 Pyrinomonadaceae bacterium | reverse complement strand
TATTTGTTTTTCTCTTACAAAAGACTGCTTCTCGCCAATCTCGAAAAGGAAAACGGACATCGCACCAAGCTCAATGAGTGGGCAGCCGCTACGAATATGTCCGAACCCGACGACGACGATGCAACGTTAGACCGCCGCATTTTGCTCAATGAACTCAAACTGCAGATGGATGATTGGACGCGCGAAGTCTTTGAGCTGCAATGTTTAGGCTATAAATACGAAGAGCTCGTCCCGGAATACGGCGCGGCGGCTAACGTTATTCGTTCGCGCTACAGCAAAAATATCTCGCGACTTGCCGAAAAGGTAAAAAATAGAATCAGCCGCTCGCTCGTGCTATTGATTCAAAATTTGCTCAAAGGTGCGTTTATCTTCTAAACCACACTCTTTATAATTAGAAAAGCAAAAATGGGTAAAGCGAATCAAGAACCGGAAACACGCCAGCATGATAAGTTTACAGGCAATCGTGAAATCGATGACCTGCTCATCGAAGCGCGAAAATACCACGCGACGGCGTTTCCAAACACCGCGCGGCAAGGGTGTCCCGCCCGCCAGGAACTGATTTCCATCGTTGAATCAAATAGATTGCCAAGCACCGAAGTGCGGCGACATGTTCTCGCCTGTTCGGATTGCTTTCGGGATTTTCAAACTATCCGGCAGATGCAAACCGGAAATTTGAAAGCTTTTGCGCCGTCGAGTGAAATAAAAAAATCCGGATTCAGGTTTTTCTTTTATCCGCTGGCAACCGGTTTCGCGGGCGTTGCACTATTGCTTATCTTCGCGTTTGCGTTTTTCGTCTGGTACAGCGTCGATGATAAGACCGTGACGGACAACCAAAAACTTCCGGTCGCCAACCCGCCGTCAATCGGCGAAGTCGCCGAAAGTGTTAACCGGAGCAATCCGCCGGCTGAGCCTGCCACAACAGCAGAGGATTATCCGGCAAAACCAAAGATTGATAAAGCCGAGCCAAAGGGGAATTTGACTGAGAACCAAAAGGACGATATCAAATCTGCCGCTCCGAAGCTGATCGCTCGGGAGATAGTGCGGATTGATATAAAACCTCGACCCGTGTGGCGCGACGGGCAAACTGATCTGCCGGACGACAAACCGGTAAAGGTCTTCGAAGCGCGCAGCATTCGCTTGCAGCTTGATATTCCGCTCGAATATCTGGCAGGCGTTTACGAAATCAGTTTTTACAACGAATTGGGAAAGAAAATCACAGCGCAATCCGTCACCAGGGAGCGGGGCGAAAAATTGCAGGCGAATTTTAATTTGAGCGCTTTTCGCGGGCAGCGTCTGCGGTTATGCGTCGCGCCGAAAGGCGAAGTTCCAGACTGTTTTCCGGTCAAAATCTCCGGAGTGAGATGATTTAATTTTAAACAGACTTTTAATCGAGGTGTTGTGGTGAAAACTCGCTTTTTCCTGCTTGCCGCAGGCAGCATCTGCTGCCTTCTGATTTCTCAAACGCACATCGTGCGGGGATCTAATCCCGACGCGTCTGCATCGACGACAGCCGTCGGACCGGTCGCGCCGGTTGACGACAAAGCTGAAAGTCTGGTCGCGAATCAAATAAAAAGCCGCTCTATCAAAGGAGATGAGAAGCATTTTTACTCAGTTGAGGCTCGTTCGGGCAGCTGTTTGAGGTTTATCGTCGAGCAGGTCGGCATAGACGTGATGATCGAGGTCAGGAACGCCGACGGTAAAAGTCTCAAAAAAATCGACCGCCCGAGCGGCAATATCGGGCGCGAAACCGTGACGTTTTTGCCGCTTGATTCAGGTAAATTTCAAATTGAAATCAGCTCCTGGCTTCGCTACGCGCCGGTCGGCGAATATAAAATCAGCTACACGACCGGCGACGCAACACCGCAGGATGAAAGGCGAAGTCTTGCGGAAGACTTAACGAGCACGGGTGAGAGCTTTCGCGGCAATCGTGACGGCGAATCCAAACTGAAGGCGCTGCAAAGTTATTTTGCCGCACTCAAAATCTGGAACGAACTCGGAGACGAATACGAGCAGGCTGTAATTTATTACGGGTTGGGTTGGACTTATCATGATTATAGCCGCTTCACGGAAGCCGCCATGTGGTTTGCCCGAGGGCGACAGGCAATGCGCTCGAAAGGCGATTTATATGGGGAAATGTTGAACATAACCGCTTTGGGCTGGACGCTAATGCCCCTGGGCGAACACGAGCTGGCAGCGCACAATTTTCGACAGTCCATCGCCTTTCTGCGGCGTATAAATCAGGAAGTCTCCGCCGCTGGTTCGGCTTTCGGCTTGGGAGCCGTCGAATATTTGCGGGGCGAATATGATGCCGCCGACACTTCTCTGCGGGAAAGTCTGCTTTTGCGCGAAAAGTTCGGCGATAAGCGAGGACAGGCGTTGGTGCTTATCTCTCTGGCAAACGTTCAGCTTCAGCAAAAGCGTCCGGCTTCCGCGCTTGAATTTCTCGCGCGCGCCTTAAACCTCGGACTCGAAGTGAAAAATAAAGTCGTTCTCGGCGAAGCCTTGTACACGATGGGGCAAGCATACAATATGCTCGGTCGCTATGAAACGGCTCTGGAAAATTTTCGTCAAGCGCTTTCGCTCAACCGCGAGCTTGAGAATATGCTCGGCGAAGCCAAAATTCTAAACGGCTTCTGCGTCGCGCTGACGGCGCTTGGTCAGTATCCTGCGGCGCGGGAAAATATAGAAAAGGCTTTGAGTCTGATTGAAAGAATCCGCCGCGAAACCGCCGGTTTTCGCCTGCGCCAATCGTTTAATTCCACAGTTCAGAATTTTTATGAAAATCATCTGCACCTTTTGATGCTGATGCACAAACGCGAACCCGAAAAAGGCTATGACCGCGAGGCGCTGCGCGTCAGCGAAATGTCTCGCTCGCGCAGCTTGCTTGATTTGCTTCAACGCAGAAACCTGTTGCGAGAAAACCGCATATCGCCCGCATTCACCGAGCAAAGCGGAAACTATCAAAGCCGGATAACGTCGGCGTTACTGCAATATCGTCAAGCAGGATCGCCGACGGAGCGCTCGCTGCTGGCTTTGAAAATTCAAGATATTTCTGCCCGGCTCTGGGAAGTTGAGGGTGAGATGAATCGTCAAGCCGAGGGCGCTGAGCCGGTGATCACGACACCGATTTTATCGGTCGACGAGATTCAAAACGCTTTGGATGATAATGTTTTGCTGCTCGAATATGCTTTAACCGATGAAGGCGCTTATCTGTGGGCGGTGAGCAGGAAAGATATAAAAAGTTTTCGGCTGGCTCCGAGCAGCGACATCCGAGAAAAAGCCCGCTCGCTCTACAAATGCTTGTCTTTTGCAGAGAACGTCGAAAACCGGACGGCGGCTGGAGATTGTCGCGTTCAAATCGAAAAGTTAAGTTCAATGCTGCTCACTCCGATTGCTGAAGAGCTGAATAATCAGCGTCTTGTTGTTGTCGGACAGGACGAACTGCAACTGATTCCTTTTGCAGCGCTGGTGAATCCGTCAAGAAACTCTTTTTTGATCGAGTCTCATGAGATCATCAACTTGCCGTCCGCCTCGCTTTTAACTTTCCTTTTAAATC
The DNA here is from genome assembly GCA_036388635.1 of Pyrinomonadaceae bacterium. Lineage (GTDB taxonomy): Bacteria > Acidobacteriota > Blastocatellia > Pyrinomonadales > Pyrinomonadaceae > JALZHR01. The sequence goes on along the minus strand of DASVRL010000429.1, from coordinate 3,392 downwards.
AAAAGACAAAGCGAACAAACGATAAAATAGCGCTTTTTGCCGACCCGGTTTATGAGGCGGATGATTTGCGATTTCGTAACCGCCGGTCGAAAATCAGGCGGAGTGTCGAATCTCGTTTTTTTTCTTCTGATACCGGTGGTGGAGGCGCGGATTTGCCTGCCGCTGTTCAAACTCGCCTGCCGCGTTTATTTGCCTCGCGTTTTGAGGCTGAAGGGATTGAAAATTCCGTGCGACCCGTCGAGGTCATCCGAAAAATCGATTTTGCTGCAACGCGTGAATCCGCTTTGCAAAACAATCTAAGCTCGTTCGACGTGCTCCATTTCGCCACGCACACACTGGTGGATGAACAGCACCCCGAATTGAGCGCAATCGCGCTGTCGTTGTTTGACGCCGGAAAGTCGCCGGTTAACGGTTGGCTGCGGTCAAGCGACATTTTGAATCTGGACTTGACGGCGAAGCTGGTCATTTTGAGTTCTTGCCGCAGCGCAGTGGGAAAACGCCTTAAGGGTGAAGGTTTGATGTCTCTGGCGCAAAGCTTTTTTGCCGCCGGCGCAAAGCGCTTAATTGCGAGTCAGTGGAAAGTCGAAGATAAAGCGTCCGCAGAGCTTATGATTCGTTTTTACAGACATTATTACAAAAGCAAAAATCAAAATGCGGCGGCTTCGCTTCGCGCCGCACAAATCGAAATGATGAAAGATTCACGCTGGCATTCTCCTTTTTATTGGGCATCTTTCAGTTTATGGGGCGATAAGTGATCTCCGATAGCTTATGCCTCCAATTTGTGTTTTCTGCCAACTTGTGATTCCGAAAACGAAAAACAGCTCAAACTTGAGCTGTTTTTAAGTTATTGACTTTAAGTTTTCACAGTGACAACACCCGGGTTCTGGTCATCGCCAATTTATGAGTATAATTGCAAGCGGAAATGTGTTTTTTTCAGCAAAATTTCTGCATCTAACGAAATGCAAAATTCTCTTTTTACAGAGGTCAAGATGAAACTTTATATAATTTTAGTTGCCTTGCTTTGTCTGGCGTCGGTGGTAAATTCCTCGGCGCAGGCGCGCAGGGTTTTTCCGTATCAATATAAAACCGACGATTTGCCGAACGGCTTGCGCGTCGTCACGGTTCCGACCGATTATCCGAACCTGGTGGCGCTGTATATCGTCGTCGGCGCCGGCTCGCGCAACGAAGTCGAAGCAAAGAAAAGCGGTTACGCGCATTTTTTCGAGCATCTGATGTTTCGCGGCAGCGAAAATTTTCCGGCGGGAAAGTTCGACGAAGTAATGAAAAAATCTGGCGCGTCCAGCAACGCCTATACGTCCGACGACCGGACGGTTTATCACGAAACTTTCGCCAAGGAAGATTTGGACGAGGTAATGCGGCTCGAAGCCGACCGTTTCCAGCGCCTGAAATTCACCGAGGAACAATACAAAACCGAGGCGGGCGCGGTTTTGGGCGAATACAACAAAAATTCCGCCAGCCCGACTTCTAAAATGCACGAAGTGCTGCGCGGGACCGCTTTCACCAATCACACATACAGCCACACGACGATGGGCTATCTCGAAGACATCAAGGATTATCCGAATCAATACGCCTACGCGTGGCAGTTTTTCAATCGCTTTTATCGACCGGAAAATACGACGATAATCATCGTCGGCGACGTCAAACAGCCGGAAGTTCTGGCAATGGTGAAAAAATATTGGAGCGACTGGAAACCGGGCGATTATAAGCAGCAGATTCCGGTCGAAAAGCCGCAGGACAAAGCGCGCACGAAGCACATCGAATGGACTTCGCAGACTTTGCCGCACGTCGTCGTCAGCTATCGCGCGCCCGCTTTTTCCGAAACCGAAAAGGACAAAGCGGCGCTGGATTTACTGAGCGCCATCGCCTTTGGCGAAAATTCCGAGCTTTATCAAAAGCTGGTTTTGCAGCAGCAGAAAGCCGTCTGGATTTCGCCGGACTTCGACAATCGCATCGACGCCGAGCTATTTAGCGTTTGGTCGCAGGTGAAAGACGAGAAGGATTTGAACTACGTGCGCGACGAAATCATTAAAACTTATCAAAAGTTTACGAAAGAACTGATTCCGCAAAAACAACTGGACGAAACGCGATCGCGCCTGCGCTACAGCTTTTCGATGGCGATGAACAGCAACGACGCGATTGCCTCGACGCTCGCGCAATACATCGCGCTGCGCCGCTCGCCCGACACGATCGATAAAGTCTTTGCGCTTTACGATTCTCTCACGCCGGAAGACGTACGCTTTTACGCGGAAAAATATTTCAAGCCGGATAGTCAAACGATTATCACGCTGGCGACGAAAAAAGGAGGCGCGAAATAATGCAAAATTCAAAGCGGAAAATGCAAAATTTATTGTTTAAATCTCTGCGCCTCTCAGTCTCTGCGGTTTTAATCGCGGTTTTCGTGTTTTCAACTTTCGCTCAAAAGCGCAACGCGACAAAACCTGCGCCAAAATCTATGAATTCAAGCTCAAACGCCATTTTTCAGCCGAGCAAATCGCCGCTCATTACGTTTCGCATCCAATTTCTGACCGGCTCGATCGACGACCCCGAGGGCAAGGAAGGCTTGGCTTCGCTGACCGCCGCGATGCTCGCGCAGGGCGGCTCGAAAAAAATGACATACGAGCAGATTGTCGAGCAGTTTTACCCGATGGCGACCGGTTTCGGCTGGCAGGTCGATAAGGAAATGACGACTTTTACAGGGCAGACGCACGTTGATAATCTGCCGAAATATTACGGTCTGGTTCGACAGATGCTGCTTGAGCCCGGTTTTCGCGAAGAAGATTTTTCGCGTCTGAAGGACGAGGCAATCAATTTTTTCAAGGTCAATCTGCGCGAAGCCAACGACGAGGAACTCGGCAAAGAAAGGCTTTACAACATCATCTACGCCGCGCACCCGTACGAGCATCACTCGCGCGGAAAAGTTTCGAGCCTGGAAAAACTGACGATTCAGGACGTGCGGGATTTTTATGCGGAAAACTACACGCAGGCAAATCTCGTTACCGGTCTTTCGGGCGGGTTCGACCAGAAATTTTCCAAACAGTTGTCGACTGATTTTCAGAAACTGCCGAAAGGCGCACGCATGATGCGAAAAATCGGACAGCCGAATTTGGAAAATGGTTTGAAAATCGACATCGTCAAACGCGAGACGCGCGCGACGGCGATTTCGCTCGGTTTCCCGATTCCGGTCAATCGTGCGAGCGGTAAAGATTACGTCGCGCTGGCGCTGGTCGCTTCGTATTTCGGTCAGCATCGTTCGTCAAACAGCTATCTTTACGGGCGCATCCGCGAGCTGCGCGGGTTGAATTACGGCGATTACGCTTACATCGAATATTTCCCGCGCGGAATGTTTCAGTTTGAGCCGGACCCGAATCTGG
>DASVRL010000428.1:0-11408 GCA_036388635.1 Pyrinomonadaceae bacterium | reverse complement strand
CCGAACGGCAGCGTTCGTTATATCATCAAAACCACTAACGATGTCTGGTTCGAAACCGGCGAATTTTCCAGAGACGGAAAAACGTGGGTGAAGTTTTTTGAGATGAAGCTCGATAAAGTTAAATAAAAACTAAAAAGGCTTCTCAGATCTGAGAAGCCTTTTCGCCAAAATTATTTAATTAAAATTACCAGGCGCCGATCAGACGCGGATTTGATTTTTTCTGTAAAAGCTTGCGCATTTTCAAGCGCGCTTTGTGCAGCTGCGATTTCGACGTTCCGACGGAACAGCCCAAAATCTTCGCTACTTCCTCGTGCTCGTAGCCTTCGACATCGTGCAGGACAAACACGTTTTTGTAGCCTGTGGGAAGCTGCGCAATCGCGTTTTCCAGAGCGATTTTATCGACAATCGGCATTTTGCCCGAATTTTCCGTTCCCGGCACGATTTGCACCGGAGTTTCGCCTTCTTCGGTCGTTTTTTCAAATTTCACCGTGCGTTTGCGGAAGTGCATCAGAACCTGGTTGACCGTCAGACGGTGTAGCCACGTCGTGAAAGCGGAATCGCCGCGAAAACTTCCAATCTTACGATAAAGCTGGATAAAAACTTCCTGTGTCAAATCTTCGGCTTCCGCCGTGTTTTGCAGCATACGCAGACAAAGCGAATAAACTCTGCGATGATGACGGTTATAAATTTCCTCAAAGGCTTTCATATCGCCTTTGGCGGCTGATTGAGTGAGAATTAAATCACTGCTTCCGCTGGCGTCGGCTAGCTCTTCAGTTTCAATCTTTTCTTCGGATTCAACATCAGCCGTCGATAAATTCTGCCAAACCGGATAATTTAAAGTTTCTGTTGTTGTCATTTTTCAAATTCCCCCTACGTTCGTATCTTTAATCAATTCGCGTGCCATAAACTGTATTCGTAGGTTTATAATTTCTGGATGCTTATAAACGCCTTTTTATTACAATATCTTGGGCATCATATCTTACACGCCCGACATCTTAAAAGGTTGCAGACGAAAGCGTGTAAACGATAACGCATTTGATACACGTCTGTTTGTGTATCTATTCATTACAGTTATACGAGCGTTTATCATAAATGTTTAATTTTTACCTCAACAATGCTAGTATCGAAAGTTTCGGACAGCGCGTAAAAATTTCGATGCGGAGAAGATTTTTAATGAGTCGGATTGTATTTGCTTTGAGTTTTCTCTTGATAGTTTCGGCGGGCGTGTTCGCCCAGGCGCCGGCGCAGGAAATTTCCGAAGCCGACGGAGTTCCCGTCATCATCAAGCATCTGCCCGATTGGGAAAACGTGCATAACAAAGCCGCTTTAATAAAAAACACAAACGATTTGCGCACGGCGCTCGGCGAGCGACCCGTTTTTGACTTGATTGATTTCGAGGGCGGCACGGAAGCCGTCGCCGCGCCTTATGAAGCGGGAAAGCTTTTGATTGTCGAATACAACACGCCGCAAGGCTCGATTGAAACGGACGAAAAAGTCAAACAACGCTTTGCGGAAGCCGCGCCGGAGCCGCCGATTTACTATCGCCGCGTCGGAAATTACAACGTCTTTGTCTTTGACGCTGCCGACGAAACGGCGGCAAACGCTTTGCTTGACCAGATTAAATACGAAAAAATCGTGCAATGGCTCGGCGAAGACCCGTTTTTATATGAACGCCAGCAACGAAGCTACGCGATAACGCTGACGGAGATATTTTTCGGCACGGTTCTGGCAATCGTTTCCGGCATCGGTCTGGCGGTTCTGGCGGGCATCGGCGTCGGCGTGTTGTTTTTCTATGCGCGGAAAAGGCAGCGCGATGAAATGGAATCGTTTTCCGACGCGGGCGGAATGCTGCGCCTGAATCTGGACGATTTAACGCCGGACATTCCGCTGGAAGAAAAATAACCGCGAAAATTTACAATAACTAAAAAGAATCAGCCACGAAAAGGCGCGAAAAAACACGAAAATAAAACAAAAATTATTTCGTGTTTTTTTGTGTCCTTTTGTGGCTGATTCTTTTTACGGCAGAGCCTCAATCAAGTTTTCAATATCCGCGCGATTATTAAAAAAATGCGGCGCGATGCGGATTCGCTCGCCGCGCGGGCTGACGATTATGTTTTCGTTTTGCAGATTTTCCGCCAGCTCGTTTGAAGTTTGACCGGCTTTCGGCAAAATGCACACAATCTGCGATTTTTCGCTTTTCGCGCGCGAGCTGACGATTTCGTGATTTTTCGCGCGCAAAAGCTCGCACAGATAATCCGTCAAATCTTCCAGGTAATTCCGGATATTTTCCGCGCCGGTTTCGCGCAAAAGTTTCAGGCTCTGTTCCAAGCCGTAAAATAAACTCGAACCGCCGGTTCCCGATTCCCAAGCCAAAGCGTTCGGTTTCCAAGCCTGCTCCGAATCTTCAAAGTTCCAGGGAACTTCGACGCTTATCCAGCCGACCAGCGTCGGCTCGACGCGCTGGCGCGCGCGGTCGGAAAGATATAAAATTCCGCTGCCTTCGGGCGAGCACAGCCATTTGTGGCTCGCGCCCGCCGCAATATCGACAAATTGCGCGGGCAAATCAAACGGCATCGCGCCGAAGCCCTGAATAATATCGACCGCGAAAAGCGCGCCGGCGTCGCGCGCAACGCGTCCGATTCTTTCCAAATCGGCGCGAAAGCCCGATGCATATTGAACCGCGCTGATTGAAACCAGACGCGTGTTTGAATCGATTAAACTCGTAAATTCGTTCAAATCGATGCGCCCGCCGCGTTCGGGACAAAGCCGCAGCTCGACGCCGAATTTATCCCGAATCATTCGCCACGGATAAAAATTCGCCGGAAATTCGCGCTCGAAAGTGACGATATTATCGCCTTCCGCCCAATCCAAGCCGTTGGCGACAGCGGAAAAACCGTCCGAAGTATTGCGCATAAACGCGATTTGCTCGGCGCGCACTTTCAGCATTTCGGCAACCGATTCGCGCGCCCGCTGTTTGGTCTGAATCCAATCGAGATAATTGACCGTGCCGTTTTCGGAAGCGTCTTTAAGCTGCGCATAAGCGGCTTCGACCGCCACCTCCGGCATCGGCGAAACCGCCGCGCTGTTTAAATACGTATATTTCTGAAGGGCGGGAAATAATTTGCGAATATTTTCATTCATAATTTTAAAGTGACAGGCGATAAGGTCAAAACCGATTCTTCCTTATCACCCGTCACTTTCTTTCTCTTTTGACAAACCGAGTGGTTAAAGCTAATTTTGAAATGGCTTAGAAAGAAGTTTTGCGCCAACCGCAAAGGTTTTCCAAACATCGAATCTGCTTGAATTATGTTCGATTTCTCCAAAAAAAGACAGCCTGAGTTCGGCATCGTGGCAATTGACGACGACCGCGATATCGAAGTTCACCGACTGAAAAAAGAATCGCGTCACGGTTTGTATTCCGAGGGTTTAAAGCTGGTGCGCGACATCGTTCTCGTTTTGACGGTTTTCGTTCTGCTCGGCGTTTTTGTCGCGCAGCCGGTGGTCGTCGAGGGGACTTCGATGCTGCCCGAGCTTCACGACGGCGAGCGCCTGCTGGTCAATAAACTTGTTTACTATAAATTCAAAGACGTCAGCTGGGGACACATCGAGCGCGGCGACATCGTCGTTTTCTGGTATCCGAAAGAGCCGGATAAAAGTTATGTCAAACGCATTATCGGGCTGCCCGGCGAAATGGTCGAAGTCCGCAACGGCGTGGTTTATATCAACGGCGAAGAAATGCGCGAGCCTTACTTAAGCTCGGAACACAATCAAACTCTGGGCAGTTTTCCGCCGAAAAAAGTCGATGAACATTACTATTTCGTAATGGGCGACAATCGCGATAATTCTTCCGACTCGCGATACTGGGGCTTGGTGCCCGAAAAATACGTCTACGGCAAAGCCTTTTTCCGCTACTGGAAACCGTCGAATATCGGCTTTCTCGATAAAGGACATTACGAATTGGACGAAACCGATAAAAACGACACGCGCGCGGCGGGCGAGCCGGAAGAATAAATAATTGAAGGCGAAAGTAAAAAGTAAAAAGGCAAAAGTGAAGAAACTACTTCCTTACTTTTGCCTTTTTACTTTTTACTTTTTACTTTCGCCTTTTTAAAATCTTTTTATGAACTTATCAAAAACGGCGCTGCTCGTGCTCGAAGACGGCAGAACATTTCGCGGCAACGCTTTCGGCGCGGAAGGCGAAGCTTTCGGCGAGATGGTTTTCAACACCTCGATGACGGGTTATCAGGAAATTCTGACCGACCCGAGTTATGCCGGGCAAATCGTCTGTATGACGTATCCGCTGATTGGAAACTACGGCGTCAACGAAGAAGACATCGAATCGCGCCGCCCGTGGGTCGAAGGCTTCGTCGTTCGCGAAGCGAGCCGCATCGCTTCGAACTGGCGCTCGCAGGAAACGCTGGATTCTTACCTGAAACGCTATAAAATCGTCGGCATCGAACACCTCGACACGCGCGCTCTGGTCAGGCACATCCGCGACAAAGGCGCGATGCGCGCCGTTATTTCAACCGTCGATGCGGACGAAGCCAGTCTTTTGGAAAAAGTAAAAAACTCGCCGTCGATGAAAAACCGCGAGCTTGCCAGCAGCGTGACGATTGACGAAACATACGATTATCCCGCCGCGAAAGATGAGAAGTTTCACGTCGTCTGTTACGATTTCGGCGTCAAAACAAATTCCTTACGCGAGTTTTCCAAGTACGGCTGCCGTCTGACGATTGTTCCGGCGGAAACGCCCGCCGCCGAAGTTCTGGCAATGAAGCCCGACGGGATTTTTCTCTCCAACGGTCCCGGCGACCCGGCTTCGATGCAAAAGGTCGTCGAAGAAATCAAAAAGCTGACCGAATCGGAAGTGCCGATGTTCGGCATCTGTCTCGGACACCAGATTTTAGGACAGGTTTTCGGCGGTGAAACTTACAAATTAAAATTCGGTCATCGCGGCGGCAACCAGCCGATTAAGGATTTATCGACCGGCAAAGTCGAAATCACCTCGCACAATCACGGTTTCGCCGTCGATGCAAAAAGTTTGCCCGCCGAGGTCGAAGTCACGCACGTCAATCTCAACGACAACACGGTCGCCGGATTAAAACATAAAACTCTGCCGGTTTTCAGCGTTCAATATCATCCCGAATCCGCGCCCGGTCCGCACGATTCCGAATATCTTTTCCAGCGTTTTATCGAATTAATGGAGAAAAATTAAGCGAAAAAGCGAAAAGGTGTAAAAGTGAAAAAGTTTTGTCGACTTATCGCTCGACCCGCTTTTTCAGCTTTCCGCTTTTTCGCTTTTTCGCTTTTACCTTTTCACTTTTTACTTTTAAACTGTTCGCGTTATGGAAATTTCCGTTATCATTCCGACCTTTAACGAAGAGCTTTCGATTACCAAAACGCTCGACGCCCTGTCGCGCTTGATAAACGTCGACGAGGTTATCATCGTCGACGGCGGAAGCGCGGATAAAACCATCGAAATTATCGAAGGCTACGACCGCTTAAAAAAAATCAAATTGATAAAAATCGACGAGCCGAATCGCGGGCGGCAGCTTCACGAAGGCACAAAACACGCGAGCGGCGACGTTTTCTGGTTTATTCACGCCGACACGCGACCCGTACAGGGCGCGGGCAGGCAGATTAAAGCCAATATGCGTTATCGCGAAGTAGTCGGCGGAAATTTCGAGATAACTTTCGGCGGCGAAAACAAATGGGCGCGATTTTTGACGTGGCTTTATCCATACCTGCGCTCGATCGGTTTGGTTTACGGCGATTCGGCGATTTTCGTGCGCCGCGAAATTTACGAAAAAATCGGCGGTTTCCGCTTTCTGCCTATTTTCGAAGATTTGGATTTATACAAGCGCCTGCAAAAGCGCGGGCGCTTCGTGCATATCAATCTGGCGGTAACGACTTCTTCGCGGCGGTTTGAAAATCGCTCGTTTCTATTGACGTTTCTGCGCTGGTCGTTTTTTCAAGGTCTTTACTGGGTCGGCTTTCCGCCGCGCGTTTTGGCAAAATTCTACCGACCGATTCGCTGAAGGCGGATTCCGAAGAAAGGTCTTCGGTCGTTGGTTTTCGCTTTCAAATTCGGCATTTCGCGTTCCGCATTGCGCATTTTCTTCACTTTCCTGTCACAAAACGAAATCTTCCGGTGTTTATATGATTAGAACCCGTTTTAAAAGGAGAAAATTTTATGTTTCACGCTTTATTTCTAATCGTATTTCTAATCGCCGGTCTGATTTCGGCGGACGACGCTTTTGCTCAAACGTCCGGCGCGGCGCAAAAAACGCAGGAAATCGCCGCTTCGCTCGATAAGACGAAATATAAACACAAGGTAAAAAAGGATTTTGAGTTTGAACTCTACATAAATATTAAAAACGAAGCGGTCGTTAAAAACGCCGCCGAATACGCGGGCGTTTACGAGTCTCCCGATGCCAACTATCGCATCGAGCTGCGCACGGCGGGCGGCGGCAAAATCGAAGGAAGCGGCTACGAAACCGATTTTGAAAATTCGGCGCGGGTAAATTTCACTTTGAAAGAGGCGCGCATTGAAGGCGCATTGCTGACGGCAACCAGAGTTTACGCCGACGGAACGACAAAAAGACTCGAAGCCGTTTTCGTCAACCGGACAATCACTCAGGGCGCGAACCCGAACAAAATCGAGAGCCGCGAAACGAAATTCGGTCTGGGATTTGTCGAAGTTTTCAATATGAATTCGCAAAACAGAGTTTTCTGCGAATATAAACCATAAGAAACCTTAGCTGCGAAAGAACACGAAAAAGCGCGAAAAACACGAAAAAGCGCGAAATAAGAATTAAGAAAATTAGCCGCTAAGAACACGAAAGAGCACGAAAATTTCCCCTTCCTTTTATTCGTGCCGTTCGTGTTCTTAGCGGCTAATCTGTTTTTGCGCGCGTTTCCGCGTTATTTCTTTAAAAGAGAATTTAATTCTTCCGCATTCGGCAGAGCCGTCCGCGCGCCCAGCTCGCGGCATTTTAAAGCGGCGACGGCGTTTGCCATTTGCGCCGCCGTTTCCACGCTCTCGCCCGTCAAAAGACCGTAGAGCAGCCCGACGCGAAAGGCGTCGCCCGCGCCCGTCGTGTCTTTGCAGCCGTTCGGCACGGCAAAGCCGCCGGTTTCGATAAACTCGTCTTCGCACAAAAGCAGAGAGCCTTTTTCGCCCAGCGTCATACCGGCGATTTTATAGCCGTAGCGCGATTTTATTTCGCGCAGAGATTCGCGCCTGTCGCGCGCGCCGATAAGTTTTTCGGGAAATTCTTCGGACGAAATAAAAATATCAATCAACGGCAGAAGCTCTTCGATGCCTTCAAAAAGATTGTCGATGTCAATCGAGACAATCGCGCCCGCCTCTCGCGCCGCCCGCGCCAGCCGCGCGCAGGCGAGCGCGTCGTGCGGCGTCGCGTGAAAGACCTTCGCGTTTTTGACAATCTCGATCGGCGCTTCTTCCGGCGCGTATGAAAGTTTTTCGTCGCGTTTCCACAGCACCGTGCGCTCGCCGTTCCGCTCGTCGATTAAGATAAAACCGACCTGCGTCCGCGCGCCTTCGATTTGTTCGGCGTGCGTCGTCTCGACGCCTTCCGCGATTAACGTCTGCAAGCCGAAATTGCCCGCTTCGTCGTCGCCGAAACGCCCGATGTAGGCGGTTTTTAAGCCCAAGCGCCGGAGTCCAGCCATCGTCGAAGCGATTTCGCCGCCCGCCAGCTGAACGTAATCGACCAGCTCGATTTTGGAATTAAACTGCGGATATTCGGGCGCGACAATCAGAAAATCAACCGCGTTGGTGCCGAATCCGACGGCGTCAAATTCTTTGTCAGCGGCTAGGCGAAAAGGGAATTTCATTCTGCAAAAGTATAAAACAAAAAGGCTTTTGTTGACAGCAAGCGCGATATTTGATGACAAAACGAAAAAACTCATTTATACTAGGCGAAGTTTGCTTGGAGTTTCGGTTGAAACGGTTTTGATTGAGGACGGCAAACTTAAAAGGATTGAACAGCAAATTAGCTTTGTTAAAAGAATATAAGCAGGTCAGAGCACTGAAGAATTTGCGATTTCAGATTTGCGCGTTTAGCGATTGAAAAGAGAATAAGATTTTCTTAATAAATTACGGTCAAACCGTTCGTTATCCAATCGAAAGTCGGCAATCAAAAATCTAAAATAATCATTTGCTCCCTGTTCGGGAGAAGCGAAAAGTCGCTTTTGTAAATTACGAGATTCCTGCGTGAAAACTCAAATTCCATTTGTTCCGGCGAAGTCCAAATTCTGCCGGAAACTAGAAAAATCTAAGTTAAAAAACGCGAAATCTGCTTTCTGAAACGAGCAACGAGTAAAACTGTATCTCCAATCCGAAATTTTCTTCAAAACGAATCTCCAAGCCTGAAAATTTAAGTCCGGAAAGTCTAGACAGTCTAGAGCGTCCGGAGAGTCGTGAGTCAAATTGAAAAAATTTCTTTTGACTCTCCGGACTCTCCAAACTCTCCAAACTCTCCGGACTCTCCAAACTCTAGGAAAAATATGTCGAAAGAAATGATTATCAGCGTCAACGGGCGCGAAAAAAGAATTGCCATCGTGGAAAACGGGCAAGTCACGGAATTTTATATCGAGCGCGGCGATGAGGAAAATTCAGGCGTCGTCGGAAATATTTATAAAGGTCGCGTACAGCGCGTTTTGCCCGGTATGCAGTCGGCTTTTGTCGGCATCGGTCTGGAGCGCGACGCGTTTCTGTACGTTTCCGATTTCTTTGACGAGGAAGAAGAATTCGAGCGCATTATGGTCGAAAAAGGCAAAAAAGTTGCGCCCGAAGTCGCCGCTCGCGACGCCGCCGAGCAGATTAAAAAAGCGCGGCTCGAACGCGAGCACCAGATTGAGGAAATTCAGGAAATTGTCGAGCCTTTAAGCGCTCTGCCGGTCGAAGCCGAAGAAGCGGAAGAAGCCGAATTTGAAGCGGTCGAGGATTTGCCGTTTATCGCGGCGGAAGAAGAAAAACCGGAACGCGTCGAAGAATTTGAAGAATCGCGCGGCAAGCGCAGCAAGCGCGGCAGAGGAAAACGCGGCAGAGAAACCGAAAGATTTGAATCGGCGGAAGAAACGCCGCAAGCCGAAAAAGCCGAAGAAACTTTTGAATCCAGAGAATCGGAATCTCTGCCGTTTTTCGAACCGGAACGCGAAGACTCGGCGTCGCTTTTCGAAATCGAAGATTCCGGTTTCGAGCGCGTCGTCGATGACGAGGAAACGACGGGCGAGATGTTCAAAGACGCTTATATGCAGGAAGCGATTGTCGATAAAGTGCGCGCCGTCGAATTCGATATGGAAAGCACTTCGACCGCGGCGGTCGGCTCGCTTTTAGATTCGGTTTCCGATATGTCGAACCGTTTTCAGCGCATCGCCGACGAAGACGAAGTCGTTTCGCAGACGGCGGCAGCGGTGGCGGAAGAAGCAAAACCGGATAAATCAAGACGCGGTCGCGGCGGTAGAAAATCGAGAAAAGAACAGCAGCCTGAAAGCCGCAGCGAACAGGCGGCAACGGCGCCAACGGAAACTGCAAATGAAGAACGCGCCGCCGAAGAGCCAAAGAAAGGACGCGGCGGAAAATCGAAAAAAGAAAATCAAAAATCGAAACAGGAAAAGACCGAAGGAAGCGAAAAAACGGCGAAGGGCAGAAAATCTTCAAAGAACAAAAACGAAGGCGAAACGCTCGGCGACGGGCAGGCGAGCTTGACCGAACCGACGCCGGATATCGCTGAAATGGCGGTTCGACGCGGCGGTCGCCGGCGCGGCGGCGGCAGCGGCAGCGGCGGCGGTGGCGGCAATCGCAGCAATCGCCCGCAGCAGGCGCGCAGCGGACCGACCGAAGACCGTTACGAAGGCTCGAAAATGGACGAAACCGTTTCCGCCGAAACCGAATTTGCCGGAGCCGAGATGGTTGAAAACAGCGGCGGCAACGGCGGCGGCAGCGGCAGCGGCGGCGGTGGCTATCAGCAAGGCGGCAGGCGCGAATCGCGCCGCGAGCGCGAGCGCAATCAGCCGACGATTACGGATTTGCTGCGCGAAGGTCAGGAAATTCTCGTCCAGATTGCGAAAGAGCCGATTGCCCGCAAAGGCGCGCGCATCACGTCGCACATCGCCCTGCCCGGTCGTTATCTCGTTTATATGCCGACCATCGAGCATGTCGGCGTTTCGCGCAAAATCGAATCGGGCGGCGAGCGCAATCGACTGCGAACTCTGATTCAAAACATCCGCAACGAAGAAGACGTGCCGTCGGGCGGCTTTATCGTTCGCACCGCCGGAATCGGCGTGCCGGAAGCGAATTTGCGCGAAGACGCGCGCTATCTTGTGCGGACGTGGAAAGACGTGAAGAAAACGGCGGAAAAATCGAAATCGCCCGCGCTCGTGCATCAGGATTTGGATATTATTCAACGCCTTTTGCGCGACCAGCTTTCCGACGATTTCACGGCGATTCGCGTCGATTCCGAAGAAGAATATCTGCGAATCGTCGAGTTTGTTAATCGCGTTCAGCCGAAAATGGTCAACCGCGTCAAGCTTTACGTGCGCGACGAGCCGATTATGGAAGCCTACAACGTGCAGGAAGAAATCGACAAGGCTCTGAAGCCGCGCGTGTGGCTGCGTTCGGGCGGTTATCTCGTCATCAATCAAACCGAAGCTTTGGTGGCGATTGACGTCAACACCGGAAAATTTGTCGGCAAAGGCAACGCGCGTCTGGAAGACACGATTACGAAAACCAATATGGAAGCCGTCGAGGAAATCTCGCGGCAGATTCGGCTGCGCGACCTCGGCGGAATCATAGTTTTGGATTTGATTGATATGGAAGACCGGCGCAATCGCCAGAAGGTTTTGACGGCGCTGCAAGAGCATCTTTCGTATGACAAATCGCCGACGAAAGTTTTGTCGTTTAACGATTTCGGTTTGATTATTATGACCCGCAAACGCGTCAAGCAGTCGCTCGAAAGAACGCTCTGCGCGCCGTGCGCGCATTGCCAGGGCGCGGGCTGGGTAAAATCGCCGCAAACCGTCTGTTACAGCATTCTGGAAGAATCAAGGCGGCTGGCGAAACACGCCGACGACGCGCGCCTGGTGACTTTAAGAGTTCACCCGGACGTGGCAAAGGCTCTGCGCGGCGATGAAAAAGTCGTGATGGAAGAAATCGAAGCCTATCTCGGAGCGATTGACGTCACCAGCGACCCGACCGTTCACGAAGAACAATTCGATTTCGCGTTTATTTAAAATAGAAATTTAATCGTTCCTTATTGGTCTAATTCCCCGTAGCTCTGCTACGGAATATACTAAACGAATGAGCGAGCTTATTCGTAAGAAACACAACGTCAGCATTTTGCTTTATCATCTGGTCTGTCCGACGAAATATCGGAAGGCAG
>DASVRL010000427.1:0-1804 GCA_036388635.1 Pyrinomonadaceae bacterium | reverse complement strand
TGTCGTCTAATTTTTCTTTTTAAGCCTTATAGCTTCGCCTCAATTGCATTTTCCCGAATCATTCTCGCAGGTTTACTGTTTCTGAAAAACATTGTAAAATTTTCTTCGCTTATTTTCTCGCTAAGCAAAATAGAGGCAAATTTTTGGTTGCTGCTGCAACTGATAAAAATCATTTCCGAAACAATTTGCCTTCGATTAGGAAAATCACTTTCAATCAAAACGACAATAATAATGAAAAAAGATTCATTCAGCACTCACCGTCGCCAACCTTTAGCATCCGCAGTCGCTTCCGCTTTGATGTGGGCGCTGGTAACGTTGCCGCTCGCGCAGTTGTCACCTCCTGCTGCCGCTCAACAACCGATTCAATCCGAAAAAATCGGAAATCATTACGAGCGACTCGAAAATTACGATATTCGGACGGACGAATCAGCCGCTGCATCGTTATCGGCTTTCCGCGCCGCCGCCGGAGTTTCCGAATTAACTGCGGCAAAAGAACGCCGAGAAATGTATGCCGCGGAAGCCTCGCTCAAAAGCCGCGTCCCTTCGCTTAAAATCGAGCACAACCCGGAACTCGGAACGCCCGAAGTCATCGCCGTCAACGCACTACGCGGCGAAGCGGCTCTAAGAAGCGCGATTTCAGGCAAGCGCGCCGATATTTTGCGCGGATTTTTAAAACAAAACGACGATCTCGTCGGCGTGGCGAGCCGTCAAATAGACGACTTGAAAACCGTTGCCGATTACACGAATCCTGACGGGAATCTTTCTTTCGTTCATCTAGAACAAACAATCAACGGCATTCCCGTGTTTCGAGGCGAAGTCAAAGCCGGATTCAATAAACACGGCGAGATGTTTCGCGTGATAAACAATCTCGCGCCCGGTATCAGCGACGGCAATTTAAGCGACGATTTCGGCGCGCCGCAAGCGGCGGTGAAGGCGGCGTTTAAATACGTCGGGCGAGAGATGAGAGCCGATGATTTAGAACGCAGAATGGAGGCTGTAGCTCAAAGCGAAAACAAAGTTAGGTTCGGTGAGGGCGATTGGGCGACGACCGCCGAAAAAATGTATTTTCCGACCGAAACGGGAGTAGCGCGTCCTGCGTGGAGAGTTTTGATTTGGGAAGACACAGCGGCTTATTACGTTATAGTTGACGCCGAAACCGGCACGCTGCTCTGGCGAAAAAATATTGCCCAGGATCAAACGCAGGCGGCGACTTACAGCGTTTACGCTAACGACACAAGTATGATCCGCACGCTGGACAGCCCGGCACCGATGTCGCCCGGACTCATCAATCCGAGTTTGGGCACTCAGGCTTCGATTCTGCCGCGCACGAGCGTCACGCTCATCGGCAATGAAGCGCCTTATACATTCAACCAAAAAGGCTGGATTACCGACGGCAACAATACTACCAACGGCAATAACGCCGAAGCGGGCGTAGATCGCTCAGCGCCGAGCGGCGTTGACCAAACCGTAACCGGCGATAACCGCGTTTTCAATTTCAATTACGCGCCCGCCAGCCCCGGAGGCGTCGGCGACAGTCCGCTCAACGCCGAATATCAAAAGGGCGCGGCGACTCATCTTTTTTATCTGACCAATCGTTATCACGACGAAATGTATCTGCTCGGTTTCACCGAAGCGGCAGGGAATTTCCAAAATGAAAACTTTACCGGTCAGGGACGCGGCAATGACCATATCTCGGCTGAAGCGCAGGATTTTTCCAGCATGAACAATGCCAATTTTTTCACGCCGGCAGACGGTACGCGCGGAAGAATGCAGATGTTTATCTGGAGTTTCTCAACCCCAAACC
>DASVRL010000426.1:0-16201 GCA_036388635.1 Pyrinomonadaceae bacterium | reverse complement strand
ACGGAGGAAAACGATGAAGAAATTTTTATTTCCCGCTTTTTTAATCGCTCTTTTTTTGACGACCGTTTATTCGCAGAATGAAATTCAAAAAAGCGACTGGCGCACCTTTCAGCCGCTGCAGGAAGAATTTTCGGCTGAGTTTCCGCAAAACGTTGTGGATAAAAGCGGCTTTGACGAAAAAGGCGTTCTGAAAAAAGGATTTTATAGAGTTTTGTTCAATAAAACTTACTTTTTCGTTCATTCCGGCGAAGAAAAGACTTTCGTGATTCCCGACCTCGTAAAGGAATTTATGCGCGCTCATAAACCTCTGGAAAGCTCGAGAAACATCGGCGAATTTTCCGGCGTCGTTTACAAATTCCGCGACGACGAGGATTTTTATCACCAGTTTTTTGAAATCAAGGCGCGGCGCCGTTCTTACATTTTCCATACAATCGGCGAAATCAAAGAGGATTTTGAAGTCGAGCGTTTTTTCGACTCGATCAAATTTGTCGACCCTTCCGTTGAAAAAACCGAATCGCAGATTATCGATAAAACCGTCGCGCCGGAAGATACAAATATATTGGTCACGCACTACAAAAGCGCCCCGGTCAACGGAATCGGGAGCGGCTCGGGAATCGGGAACGGCATCGGAACCGTTGACGGCAGAAGCCTTCCGAATCCCGCTGGTCCGGTTCAGCCGAATCAAACATCGCCTCTGAAAATTCTGTCAAAGCCGCGCGCCGACTACACGGATTTAGCCCGCGTTTACCAGATTAGCGGCGCGGTGCGGGTTCGCATTACTTTTCAGGCGGACGGCGCAATCGGCGCCGTCGCGCCTTTTACAAAACTACCGCTCGGCTTGACCAAAAACGCAATCGAAGCGGCGCGGCGAATGCGCTTTGAGCCAGCCGCCAGCGACGGCAAAGCTATCGACGCCGTTAAAATTGTCGAATACACTTTTATGATTTATTAAAAATGCTGCCCGTTACCGAACAGGAAAATCCGAACACCAGCGAAATCGACCGCGTTTCGACGCTTGAAGCGATTCGTTTAATCAACGCCGAAGACAAAAAAGTCGCCACGGCGGTGGAAAAAACCTTGCCGGAAATCGCCGGAGCGATTGATAAAATCGTGGAGCGAATGCGAAACGGCGGGCGGCTTTTTTATGTCGGGACGGGAACGAGCGGGCGGCTCGGCGTTTTGGACGCGAGCGAGATTCCGCCGACCTACGGCGTTTCGTATGAATTGGTGCAGGGCGTTATCGCGGGCGGCTACGACGCGCTTTATAAAGCGACGGAATCGAGCGAGGACAACCGCGAGGCGGGCGCGGAAGATTTGAAAAAACGCGGGCTGGCGGCGAAAGATGCGGTCGTCGGCATCGCCGCTTCCGGCAGAACGCCCTATACCATCGGCGCGCTCGATTTCGCGCGGCGGCTCGGCTGCTTTACGGCTTGCGTCACCTGCGTTCCCGATTCGCTGATCACGCAAGCGGCGGAAATTGCGCTCGTCGCGGAAGTCGGCGCGGAAGCCATCGCCGGCTCGACCAGAATGAAAGCCGGCACGGCGCAGAAAATGATTTTGAATATGATTTCGACGGCGGCGATGATTCGGCTCGGCTACGTCAAAGGCAACCGGATGACGAACGTCAAATCCTCGAACGCCAAGCTCAAAGAACGCTCTTTGAGAATCTTAATGACGGAAGCTGATTTGGACGAAGCGACGGCGCAAACTTTATTAAATGAAGCAAACGGCGATTTGCGGGCGGCGATTGTGATGCAAAAAACCGGCGTTTCGCGCGAAATCGCGGAAAAGTCTCTGACGGAAAATAATTTCGTGATCGAAACGACGATTCAAAAGCTCAAGGCATCGAAAGAGTAAAACCCGGTTCGAGGTAAATTCCGTGAAAAAAACTTTCCGTGTTTTCGCATCGCTTATTTTAGCTTTAATAATTTGTTTTCAAACTTCGGTCGCCTGCACGGCTGATATCCAGCCTCTGCGAAAGGAATTCAGACGAGCCGAAAGCGCTTTCGTCGGCAGGATTATAAAAATATCGGAATACTACGCGCCGAGCGAACAGAAGAAAAAAAACCATTCCGAAAGACTGGAAAGAGGGTTACTGGAAAGATAAAGAAATTTTTTCAAAGGTGACGTCTGAAATTACGAAAAAATGGAAAGGCGAGGTTTTGAAACGACAGGAATTCGTCGCCGCTGCGTATTTCACCTGCGGCTGCACTCCGCTGGCGCAGCTCAAAGAAGAAACGGAATATCTCGTTTTTGCGGCGGGTAAAAATTTCGTGACCGTTTGCGATTCCAAAGAGACAAAATATGAAACAACCCAAAAAGAAATAAAACGCGTCGACCGCCTCCGGTTTCGCGCGTGGGCGGAAATCTACCGTTTTGACCAGGAGAATTTAAAATGCCGTTTAGAAATTCGCTTTGGCTTTTTTGTTTATTCACGACTGTTTTGGCTACTGCCGCCGCAATTTCCGCTCGCGCCCAGAAACCGGAAATCGACATTCCCGCGCTGCTCGCCGAAGCCAAATCGAAAAGCGACGAAAACTGGCGGCGGATGGTTTTAAATTATCCGAATTACACTTTTAAATTCCGAAAAATCTGGCGCGAAAAGGATTACGGCAACAAGCTCAGCGAAAATTCCGAGCTTTATGAAATCTTCCCGCCGCCGAAGTGCCGTAATAAAAAATGCCGCAACGTGACGGTTTTGATTGCGAAAAACGGCAAGCCGGTCGCGGCGGAAAAAATCGAAAAGGAGCGCGCGAAAGCCGCCGCCAAGCTCGAGCAACTGGAAAACGATAAAAAAGCCGAGCCGTTTCAGCCGAATCAGGCGCCGAACTGGATGCGCTTCGGTTATTTCATACGCCGCCCGCTGTCGGGCGAGGCGACGGTCGTCGTCAGAATTAACGGGCAGGAAATTCTGGAAAAATGCGAATTTTTAGCCGCCGAAACCGAGCCAATCAACGGGCGCGAAGCGATTTCGCTCAGATTTCGCCCGCGCGCCGGTACGCTTTTCGCGCCGGAAACAAATTACGTGCCGGGCGTCGAAGGCAAAATCTGGGTTGACGCCGTCGATAAAGTTTTTATTCGCCTGCTGATGTGGCAGAAAGCGTCGAAATTTGAAAAAGAGCCGAGCGATTATCTGCTCGGAAAAGCCGCCGTCGTTTACGATATGACGCGCACGAAAGAAGGCATCTGGTTTTTTCGTCTGACGCGGATTAACGGTTTCACAAATCCGGCGCTTTTCGCGCAAATGAAGGCGGACTTCAGCATCGAAAACTTCGACCATTATTTTTTTGAAACCGAAATAAAAACGGTCGAAATAGATAATTAAGCCATAAAAAGCATTCCCGCGTTTGACCAAAGCCGCTTTTCAAGATAAAAAAATCTAATGGCTTTTGTGGATTGATTCTTTTTTTCTTATCAATAACGCGATGCAAACTTTAGATTTAGTCATCATTTTCGGCTATTTAATCGGCGTCACGCTGTTCGGCGTGTGGTTTTCGCGCCGGCAGGAAACGACCGAAGATTATTTTGTCGGCAGCCGGAACGTGCCGTGGTGGGCGATTGCCGCTTCGATTGTGGCGACCGAAACCTCGACGATCACGTTTATCTCCGTGCCGGGAATCGCTTTTGCGAAAAACGGAAATTTCCAGTTTCTGCAGCTCGTTTTCGGTTATATGCTCGGGCGCGTCGTAATTTCGCTCGTTTTTATTCCGCTTTATTTTAAAGGCGAATTGCAGACGGTTTACCAGCTTCTCGGCGAGCGGTTCGGCACGAAAGTCAAAATACTCGCTTCCGCGCTGTTCGTCGTGATGCGCAATATCGCCGACGGCATTCGTCTGCTGCTGACGGCAATCGTTCTCGCCGCCGTCTACACGGCATTTCAACCGCAAACCGACGCCGGTTACGTCGTCGTCGGCTCGATAATTCTGCTCGGCGCGGTGATGATTATTTTCACGTATTACGGCGGAATGGAAGCCGTGATTTGGGTCGAAGTCGTGCAATTGGCGATTTATCTCGGCGGCGCGATTGCGGCGGCGATTGTTCTGTCGAATCAAATCGAAGGCGGTTTTTCCGGCGCGATCGAGCTTGGTCAGCAGTTTAATAAATTCAGCCTCTTTGATTTCACGTTCGATATGACCAAAACTTTTACGTTCTGGTCCGGGCTAATCGGCGGCTGTTTTCTGACGATGTCCACGCACGGGACAGACCAGTATCTGGTGCAGCGTTATCTGTGTACGGACAAAGCGAGCCGCGCTTCGTTTGCGCTTTTGTCGAGCGGCGCGGTCGTTTTGGGACAATTCATCGGATTTTTATTTATCGGCGTTTTGCTTTTCGCGTTTTACGCGCCGCATACCGACCCGCTTTTTAATCAGGTCGCCGACGCCTGCGCCAAGCTCAATCCGGAACAAGCCGCCAAATGTTTTGCCGAACCGGCTTTTGCGCAATCGGCGACGAATTTTTACCCGTTTAAAGGCGGCGACCAGGTTTTTCCCGATTTTATAACCAAACATATGCCGACCGGTTTGAGCGGCTTGGTGGTGGCGGCGATTTTCGCGGCGGCTTTGTCTTCGTCTCTCAACTCGATTGCGGCGACTTTCGTCAACGATTTATACAAACCGTTTCGCCGGAATTTGTCCGATAAACATTATTTGAAGGTCTCGCACTGGCTGACCTTGATAATCGGCGTCGTGCAGATTCTCGTCGCGCTGGCGATGATGAAGCAGCAGCGCTCGGCGCTCGATCAGGCGCTTTCGGTCGCGTCTTTGATAAACGGTCCGATTTTAGGCGTGTTTCTGGTCGGAACTTTTCTCAAACGCGTGACGCAGACGCCCGCACTGGTCGGGATGGCGGCGAGCATTTTACTTATGCTTTATATTCGCTTTGCGACGCCGGTGGCTTACACCTGGTACGTGCTGATCGGAAGCCTGACGACGCTTCTGGTCGCGTGGCTGGCGAGTTTTATTTTTTCCGAAACAAAAAACGCCGCAGCTGCGAATTAATCGTTATTATTTTGGAATAGATTTTTTATTTTCCGGCATCTTAATTTTGCAGTTTTAATAAAAGTTAGATTTTTTAAAGTTATCTGAAAAATACTTCTTTGCTTTCTTCGCGCTTTCTTTGCGTCTTTTGCGGTTTGATTTCTCCGCTCAAAGATTAACCGCCGGGAGCGCCGAGCGATTTTCAGATAACTGCCGGTTTCGAGTTTATATTTATGCTTTTTTCTTTTTTAAAATTTTCTTCCGCGCTTTTATTGATTTTGAGCTTTGTCTCGACTTCGTTGGCAACGACGCCGCTTTTTTATTCGACCAAAGACAAAAAAGCCGTCCAACAAAACCGCTTTCAGCCTTCGGAAAAAGCCTGGAAATGGGCGGATAAAAAACTCAAAAAAATGAGTCTGGACGAAAGAATCGGTCAGCTCGTCCATATCGGCATCAACGCGCGTTTTCTAAGTCAGGACAGCAACGAGTTTCAGGAACTGAAACGGCAGGTGACGGAAAACAAAATCGGCGGCATCATCGTTTTCGTCGGCGGCGTATATGAAACCGTGCATCTGGTCAATCGTATGCAGGAGATTGCCGAAACGCCGCTGCTGATTTCCGCCGATTTTGAAACCGGCGTCGCGATGCGTTTTGAAGACACGGTAAATTTTCCGTGGAATATGGCGGTCGCCGCGACGGGCAATCCGGAATTTGCGCGGCGGCAGGGCGAAATCGTCGCGCGCGAATCAAAAGCGCTGGGCGTGATGCAGATTTTCGCGCCCGTCGTCGACGTTAACAACAACGCCGACAATCCCGTCATCAATGTTCGCTCGTACGGCGAAAATCCCGCCGACGTGTCGCGTTTTGCGATTGCCTTTATGGAAGGCTTGCAGTCAAACGGCGTGCTGGCGACGGCGAAGCATTTTCCCGGTCACGGCGATACGAACGTCGATTCGCATCGCGGCTTGCCGGTCATTAATTTTTCGCGCGAGCGGCTGGAACAGACGGAATTTGCGCCGTTTCGCGATTTGATCAAAGCGGGCGTCGGCTCGGTGATGATTTCGCATATCAGCCTGCCGCAGATTGACGCCGGCATAGTCCGCCCGCTCAAACAATCGGTCAAAGCGACTTACACCGAATCGGAAATCATCACCGAAGGCACGACTACGCCCGCCACGCTTTCGTCGAACGTCATCACCGACATTCTGCGTAAAGATATGAATTTCGACGGTCTTATCGTCACCGACGCGATGGATATGAGCGGCTTGACGCTTTATTTCAACCAGGAAGAAGCCGCCGTCCGCGCGATGCTCGCCGGCAACGATATTCTGCTGAAACCGGCAAACCCGGACGCCGCCGTTCGCGGGCTGAAGGAAGCCGCCCGAACCGGTCGCCTGACCGAAGACCGGATCAATCAATCCGTGCGCAAACAGCTTGCGTGGAAATACCAGCTCGGGCTGGAAAAAAATAAAATCACGCCGATTGACGCGATCGACCGGATCGTTTCGAGCAGCGAAACCAGAAAATTGACCGCCGAGATTGCCGAAAGCTCGATTACGCTGGTCAAAAACGAGGAAAACGCGTTGCCGCTTTCGCCGGCGAGCGAGAAAAAAGTTTTTGTTTTGATCGTCAGCAACGGCGAGAATCCGAACGCGGCGGGAACGAGTTTTTTAAGACTTTTGCGCCAGAGCTTTCAAAAACCGCAGAATATAGATTTCGGAATCATCGGCGAAAACACGACGGTGGCTGAAATCAAACGGATCGAAGACCGGATGAAGCGCAGCGACGTCGTTCTCGCCGGTCTCTACGGGCGCGTGCGTTCGGGCGCGAAAAACTCGGTCGGATTGCCCGACACGGGCGCGCGCGTGCTGCGCGATTTGCTGCAAAGCGACAAGCAGACAATCGGCATCAGCTTCGGCAATCCGTATCTTTTAAAAAGCTTTCCCGAATTTAAAAACTACATCGTTTCCTACGGCGATATGACGAGCCTCCAGCGCGCGACCGTCCGAGCCGTTCTGGGCGAGATTGATTTCAAAGGAAAGCTCCCGATTACCGTTTCGCCCGATTACCCGCGCGGCACGGGAATTCGATTGAGGCAGTAAAAGGCGCATCAGCGCTGCGCTAACGGGCAGGTATTTATTTTACAGGATTATTCAAGCCGGGCGGCATGTCATTGCCGCCCGCACTCATTGACGCGTCTTTATCGTCGCGCGGATGAAATTCTTTGCTCACAAGTCAGCCAGCTTTTTAGAAACGAAATCGAACTTGCCCGCGTTTTTGGCGAAGTTTGTTTGCCAGCATTCGGGCTGTCGCCAGAGTTCGACGACTTTTTGATAAGCTGAGCGCGCCCGTTCCAGATGCGCCCGGCGCTGGTCGGCGGACGCATTTTTCATTGCGGCGAGCGCGGCGAGCGCATCGCCGATTTTTTCCAGCGAGCTGCCTTCATAAAATGCCTGCGATGCCGGGTCCTGGAGCATCGGCGCGTGTTTGATTCGCTCGAAACCGGACTGATAAATTCTTATTGCCGCTTCATAATCACCGCTTGCCGCGAGCGTGTTGCCGAGGCGCGTAACGGAATTGTAGCGACTGATGACAAACTCCCGGCTGCCCGGATTTTTTTCGATTGCCGTGTCCTGCAAGATGTGAGCCTGTCGAAAATGATCGAAAGCGTCGGCGAATTGCCCGCGCTTCGCCAATGTCTGAGCGATGTCGTCGTGAACGCTCGCCAAATCATTTTTCGCCTCGATGTTTGCCGCGTCCGATTCGGCGACGAGTGACATCTCGCTTAAAACCTCGCGCTGCGCTGCGAGCGCTACGTCCGTTTCGCCCAGCTCGCGCTGTGCCTGTGAAAGATTGAGTTTAGTGCTCGACAAGGTACGGCGGTAAACGGCGTTTTGCTCGTCTAGAGCAAAAAGTTTTTTAGCCGATTCGTTTGAACGATAATAAAAAGTTCGGCTGATTTGATAAAATTCGAGCGCGCGAGCGCGGTTTCCGCTGGCGACGGCGTTTTCCGCCAGCAAAAAATTGCGAAAGCCGATTCGCTGCGTCAAAGCCGTAACTCTTCTGACAGAAAGCGCTTTTTCGGGTTCGATTTCGTAAGCCGCTTCGGCGACCCGCAAACCTTTTTGATAAATCTCGATGCTTGCTTCGGTGCCGAATTCGTCGGGCAGATTATCGCCCAAATAAAGATAAAATCCGGCTAATTTCAATCTCTGCTCGTTGTCCTGCGGATTTGCGACGGCGAGCCGCTCGCCGAGCGCGACGGCTTTTTCGGCAAACTCGAAACTTTCCCGTTGATTTCCGGCGCGACCGATTAGAGAGGAAATTTTTTGGTAAGAGGTCGCCAGTTCATTTTCTATATTCAAATCATCGGTTTTTTGCGCCGCCGCATTTTCGAGCAGAGCGACCGCTTTTCGGTAGCTTTCGACGGCGCCGGCAGTGTCGCCGAGATTGGCGTCATAGGCTTGCCCCTGAACGTCGCCGATTTTCATAAAAGCCTGTGCCAATTCGAGTTTCAGGGAAACGTCGCTCGTTTCCGCGTCTTCCTCCAGCGCGAGCCGATTAAGATAAACGAGCGCGTCTTTAACGAGCATTTCGCGCGCTTTGGTCGAGCCGGGCAGATTTTGTATTTCATCGTGGTATTTGAAGACGACGTTATTGGCGAGCTGGCGCACGTCGGCAAAACGACGCTCGGCTAAAATTCTCTGGCGCTCGGCACGAAAATATTGCCAGGTAATGCCGCCGACGCCGGCTAAAAAAATCAAAATTATCAGAACGGATGAAGCGACGGCGAAGCGGTTTCGCCTGACGAATTTTTCGGCGCGGTAGAAAAACGTGTCGGGGCGCGCCGTGACGGGCAAGCCTTCCAGGTGGCGGCGCAAATCGTCGGAGAATTTTTCGATGGACGAATATCTTCTTTCCGGCTCTTTGCGCAGGGCTTTTAAAAGAATATTGTCGATGTCGCCTTTCAGGCTCCGTCCTTCGCCCTTCGTTCTGTAGGCTTTGAAAAAGCGTCCCTTATCGGTCGTGTTTCGTCTGCCGCCGGTTTCGGTCTGATTGCGGCTTTGCGTTAAAATATCGCTCGGTTTCTGCGGGTCGGTTTCGCAGACGATGCGCGCCACTTCCTCATAACGTCGGTTTTCGACGTCGTACGGCAGTTTTCCGGTGAGAAGCTCGTAGAGAATAACGCTTAAGCTGTAGACGTCGGCGGCGGTCGAAACCGATTCGCCGCGAAACTGCTCGGGCGAAGCGTAATTCGGCGTCAGCATTCCGAACGAAGTGACCGTTCCCTTTTCTTCCTTGCCTTCTTCGGAAAGCAGTTTGGAAATGCCGAAATCGAGCAGTTTCGGCTCGCCTTTGGCGTTGACCAGAATGTTTGAAGGCTTTAAATCGCGATGCACGACCAGACGCGAATGCGCGTAAGCGACGGCGTCGCAAATCTTTCGGAAAAGCTTTAATTTGGCGTCGAGCGAAAGATTATTTTCGGCGCAGTAAGCGAGCAAATCCGAGCCTTCGACGTACTCCATCGCCAGAAACGGCAAGCCTTCGTCGCTTAAGCCGACATCGAGCAGGCGCGCGATATTCGCGTGTTCGAGCGCGGCTAAAATTTCCTGTTCCTTGCGGAAACGACGCACGACGACATCGGAATTGGCGCCGTGCCGAATGATTTTCAGAGCGACTTTCTGCGCCAAATCCTCGCGCTCGGCAAGATAAACCGTGCCCATTCCGCCCGCGCCGATTTCGCGCAGGATTTTGTACCTGCCGATTTTTTCTTTTAAGTTTCGCGCCGAGACAAACGAAAAATCTTCAAACTGCGCGTCCGAGTTTTCGTCCGCCGCCAGAAGCTTTTCGACTTCGCGGCGAACGTGAGCGTCGCCGTTTTGAAAAGACGCCAGAAACCGCTCGCGCTCGGCGGGCGCTAACTCGACCGCGCGATTAAAAATATCTTTTACTTTTTCCCATTCTTTCGCCTTCATCCGTTAGCCTTCCGCCTTCATCCTTTCGCTGAGCCACGCTTTCGCGATTCGCCACTCGCGCTTGACGGTCGAATCCGAAACGCCCAGAACTTCGGCGATTTCCTCGTTCGTCAAGCCGCCGAAAAATTTCAGCTCGACGATTTTCGCCTGTTTCGCGTCAAATTCGGCGAGTTCTTTCAGGGCTTCGTCCAGTTGAATCAGATTGACGTCGCGCTGCTCGGAAAAAGTGACGAGTTCATCGAGCGCGATGCGCGTCTGGTTGCCGAAACGTTTTTCGGCGTTCCGATTATTGGCGTAATTGACCAGAATCCGCCGCATCATCTCCGCCGCCAAGCCGAAGAAATGCGCGCGATTCTGCCAGCTCTGCGTGTGCTGCTCAATCAAGCGCAGATAAGCTTCGTGAACCAGCGCCGTCGGCTGCAAAGTGTGGTCGTCGCGCTCGCCGCGCAGGCGATTTGCCGCCAGCTTGCGCAATTCTTCATAGACGAGCGGAAATAATTCATCCAGCACTTCGCGATTGCCGCTCTGATACTCGCGCAGGTAAATTGTCACTTGATGTTGGGGAAGCATATTCGGTGATTATAATGGAGCCGTTTTATTTTACAGACAATCGGAAAATTTTCAAAATTTTCGGCGCTCGCCGGTCGGGCGATAACAAATCAGTCCCATTTTACGCTCGAAAACTCTCAGTTGCTTTGTATCAAAGCCGGAAAATTTTTTTGCGGCAAACTGCCCCTTTCCGCTCTTCAATCCTGCGTTGGTATTTAGACGGGCGTTTGTCGCCCGATTCAAAAATTATCAAACATAACGCTTGAAGGGAAAAAATGAATTATACAAAAATGAATTATAGTCAACACCGCTACGGTTTTTTCGGGTTAGCGCTTTTCTTGTGTCTCTTTCTTCCGATTGCTGTCGAAGCCGCAACCCGCACGTGGGACGGCGGCGGCGTGACGAACAATTGGTCGGAAGCCGCCAACTGGTCTGACGATACCGCGCCGGTCAACGGCGACGAAGCCGTTTTTAACGCCGCCAGCACGAAAAACGCGACGATTGATGTCAACGTCAGCGTCTTTAATTTCTTTATTCAAAGCGGCTACAGCGGCACGATCACGCAGGCGAGCGGTGTGACGGTCACGACAACGTTTCAATTCACTCAATCCGCCGGAACTTTCCTTGGCAGCAACGGCGCGTTTAATTTTCCGGGCGCTTTCCTGACCATCCAGAACACGGCGGCGTTTCAAGGCGGAACGGGTTTGATAAACGGCAACCGGATGACGCAGAACGGCGGCACTTTCTCGACCTCCGGCGACCTTGAATTAGTAACATTCGATTTGCTCGGCGGCACTTTTAACGCGCCCGCCGGACTGATGACCGTCGTCGCCGATTGGACGCACACGGCGGGCGGCACTTTTAACGCCGGAACGGGAACGGTGAAATTCACCGGCTACAACACTTTTAACTGTCAAAATTCATACGGCATCAACGTCGCCGCGACCTTAACCTTCTACAATCTCGAAATCGCCAATTCGTTTTGCAACGCTCGCTTCATCGCCGCCGGCGACACGCTCGTCGTCAACGGCGATTTGCGTCTTTCTTACGCCCGCATCGGCGGCGGCAGGATTCGCGCCAACGGCACGACGACAATCGACGCGACAAACAACGGCTACGCGGGTTCGACCGTGGTCGAATACATCGCGCCGAATCGTAATTTCGTCATCAATAATCCTGCCTCCACAGTGGATATGCTGCCCGTCGAAATGGATGCGTCGAATTCGACTTTGACCGGTTCCGGCGCGGGCAGAATCAATTTCGGCGCAATGATTTTGATTGACGGCACGGTGAATCAGGGCGCGGGCATCTGGGACTTGTCAATTTATCCGGGTTATGCGCAATCGGGCGGAATCTTTAATGGCAGTTCGTCGGCTGTTTTTATCACCAACGGTCTGGGCAATCCGGCTCTGACGGGCGGCGTTATCAACGGCGGAACGGGCAAAATCACCGGCAATTTTCGGATGACCGGCGGCACGTTTTCGACCCAGGGCGATATGGACACTTCGGATTTTTCGCTCGAAGGCGGAACTTTTAATGCTCCGTTGGGAACGATGCGTTTCACGGGCGGCAACGGCAACTGTTTTTTCCGGCACACGCTCGGCGGAACGTTTAACGCCCGCACCGGAACGGTCGAAACGCAGTTCGGCGGCTGCGCGTTCGATGTCAGCCAAAACGAAACTTTTTACAATCTGCGATTCAGCGGCGGAAACCAGAGCAATTTCATCTCGGCGGGCGACGAACTGCTCGTTTCCAACTTGTTCAATGTCAACGGCGGCGGCAGCAGCGGCGGTTCGATTATCGCGGGCGGCGACGTGAATTATACGAACGGCGGAGTTTTTAACGGCAACGCGACCACGGTCGTTAAATTTCAGGACGCGGCGGCGCGCACGGTCAATCTCAGCCCGTCGGGAACGAGCTTCGGTGCGTATCCGACCGTCGTCAACAATCCGAACATCACGATTAATACAAATCTAAATGCGGACGAAAATTTTCTCGTCAAACAATTGACTTTACAGCAAGGCACTTTTAACCAGGGCGCGGGACGCGCCGATGTCCGCGTATACAATCAATCGGGCGGAACATACAACGGCGGAACGTTCAGTCAGGCGTTCGGCACTCTGAACAGCTTTGAGGATTTCACGCTCACGGGCGGCGATTTCAATGCCGCGCCTTCGATGACTTTGACGGGAAATTTCACGCACACGACCGCGACGGGAAATTTCAACGAAGGCACGGGAACCGTTTTCTTTTACAGCACATTTTTCCCGACTAACGGCGCGATTGACGTCAATTCAAGCGAAACGTTTTACAACGTCGGCTTCTATTCGGGGAACGGAACGAACATCGCGGCGGGCGATACGTTAATCGTCAACGGAACGACGACCCTGCGAAGCGGCACGCTCAATGGCGGAACGCTCGACGCGAAAGGCGATGTCACTGCTTTAACGGTTAACGTCGGCGGCAGTTTTCAGGGCGGCGACGCGAGCGTTATTTTCTCCGGCGCGACGAATCAAACTTTTACCAATCTCGACGGACGCGCGACATTCGGCGGAACCTGGACTATCAACAAGCCTGATTCCGTGCCGCATTACGAAAACGGTTTCGTGCCCGCCGCGCCGACGACCCTGCTTTTGAGCGGCGGCGTCGGCAACGCTGGTTTAAACAGTTATCCGGCATTTAACGTCGCGTCCGGCAACGTCGTGCAGACGGGAAATTTCAGCCACGCGCTCGGCTCGCTCGCGGTCGCCGCCGGAACGAGTTTCGTCAACGAGTTCGGCGGCACGCTGACTTTAGCGGGAAATCTGGCGAACGACGGTTTGATAAATCTCGACGGCGGCGGCTCGGGCTGTCCGCAGGCTGACGCGATTCTGGTGCGCTCGTCCGTCGCCGGAACGCCGCGCAATTGGAGCGGCGCGGGGATGTTTCGTCTCGTCGACGTCGATTTAAAAGACCAGAATTCGATGACGAATCCGATTACCGTCTACAGCGGAACGGATTCGGGCAACAACACGAATTTCTTTTTTAACGCCGGTTGTCTCGCGACGACGGCGGCGACGGTTTCAATCAGCGGCAGAGTTTTGAAAGCGAACGGAAGCGGCGTTTCAAACGCGCAAATCGTTATCGACGCCGCCGCCGGACAATCGAGATATGCCGTCACTAACCCGTTCGGATTTTATCGTTTTGAAGACATCCCGGCGGGACAGACTTTAATAGTTACGGTCAGTCATAAAATCGAGCGCTTCGGCGTTTCGACGTTGGTTTTGAACGTTTCCGAAGAACTGGCGGACGTTAATTTTTCGGCGCTGGATTGATAGCACCAGGCTTTTGACCGGAAAATAATTTCGAACAATATTGTCGAACTGAAACGACGGGCGAGAACTTACCTTGTTTGTATTTCTCGCCCGTCGTTTTATGCCGCCGTTGACGATTTTTTCAACCCTTTTCGACTCGCCTGTTCGCGTTGACAAACAAAGGGCGGAATGCCTGTCAAAACACGGCAGTAAAAATTCAAAGCATCCGGTAAACGCGCTTTGAGACGGGCAGGAGAGTTGCTGACCGGCAAAAGTTAATCGGCTCTGTTTTCTCATTTGTCGTCTTTTGCCCGCCGGTCTTTGATTTCGATGTCGGTTCTGCGTTTTAATACCTGAATGCGACCAGCGTGGGAAATCGAGAATTTTTTATCATTGCGCGACAACCGGCTTTTTATCGAAGACGTTTCCGCCGTCCGGCTTGCCGAAGAATACGGAACGCCGCTTTTCGTTTTTTCGGAATCGCGCATCAGAGAAAATATTGAACGACTGAAAAAAGCCGAAGCGGCGACCGATTGCCGCTTGAAAATCTGTTATGCCGCGAAAGCCAATTCGAATATGGCGATTTTGCGCGTCGTCCGCGAAGCGGGCTGCGATTTGGAAGTCAATTCCGGCGGCGAGCTTTACAAGGCTCTGAAAATCGGCTTTAAACCCGAACAGATTATCTTTAACGGCACGAGCAAAACCGTCAAGGAACTCGAAGAAGCGATAAACGCCGGAATTTACGCCATTCAGGTCGATTCGCTCTACGAATTGAGTTTAATCGAAGAAACCGCGACGAGATTGGATAAAAGAGCGAGCGTCAGTCTGCGCCTGGTTCCCGAAATCGAAACCAAAACGCATTCGGGTTTGCAGACGGCGCTTTTGACTTCCAAGTTCGGAATGATGCCGGATGAAGCGCTGGCGGCGTTTCGGCGTTTCCACGCTTCGGAGTTTCTGGATTTATGCGGAATTCACCTGCATATCGGCTCGCAGAATCCGGAAGCCGAGCCTTACGCGCACGCTTTTCACGCTCTTTTTGAAAATCTTTTGCAGATTTATAATGAAACCGGGCATAAATTGACGCATTTAAACTTAGGCGGCGGCTTTCCGGTCAATTACCTGCGCGATAACTCGCACGCCGTCGATTTTCCGCAGGAAAAACGCGAAATGTTTTCCGCGACGCTCGAACCGTACGAAGTTTTAGCCGCCGCCTGGCGCGTGGTGAAAGAAAACGCCGAGGCGGTCGATGCCGCGCATCTTTTGGAAAATATCACCCTGCTGCTCGAACCCGGCAGAAGCGTGATTTCCGACGCGGGCGTCTGCCTGACGACGGTGAGAAATCGCAAGGAAAGACCGGTTGATAACGCAAAATGCAAAACGCAAAACGCAAAATCGGAAAACGAAACTTCGGCGCTCGGCGCTCGCCGCTCGGCGCTTTCGACCGATGTCTGGCTTTTGACCGATGCGGGCTTTAACATTCTGCTTTCGATGGAAACTTACAAGTGGTATTATCACCTGCTTTGCGCCGGGCGCGCGGGCGAAGCGCATAATCTCCCGTACAAGCTCGCCGGTCCTTTGTGCGACGGCGGCGACGTTTATTTCGACATCGAAGGCGAAGGAAGATTGCCCGATTATCGCCTGCTGCCGGAAAACGTCGAGCCGAATGAAGTGCTGGCTTTACTCAATTGCGGCGCGTATTCCGTCGCGCAGATGTTTCAATACAACGGGCGCGAGCTGCCGGCGATAGTTTTAATCAAAAAAGGCGGGCAAATCGAGTTAATCAGAAAGCGCGACGTTTACGAAGATTTATACACCAACGACGTTTGGTGAATTTTCGAGACTAAGATTTAGAGTTTGTTCTTTAATGTTAGGATTCCTGACGCGGAATTTGCAATTCTCGCTTCGGAATCCGCGATACTTGTTTTGGAAATTGCGATATTAGTCGCTTCTTTTGCAAAACAAGCGTCTGTTTTCGTGAAATATGTCTTTACTTTTGCAGAATATGTCTTTACTTTTGCAAAATATGTCTCTACTTTTGTGAAAATAGTCTCTACTTTTATAAAATGTGTCTCTACTTTTACAAAATAAGTCTTTACTTTTGTAAAAGTAAAGACTTATTTCGTGAATTTAAAGACTTATTTTGCAAAAATAGAAGCTTATTTTGCAGCTTTAAAGATTTATTTTGTCAAAGTAAAGACATATTTTGCACATTTAAAAGCTCATATCGCAAAATTACACTCTAATTCCGCGAGATTTGTTTCGTGTTTTCCCGGAGCTGTTTTTTCTACGCTAATTACGCCTTTTTCTTTTTGCCTTTTGCCGTCCGATTACCATTCGGCTTTTTTGAGCATCGTTCGCAGGATCCCGCGCTCGTCTTCGGTTAAATCAAAATCCAGCGATTTATAAA
>DASVRL010000425.1:0-2725 GCA_036388635.1 Pyrinomonadaceae bacterium | reverse complement strand
AGGCGAAAAATGTACAAAGAATTTTACGGATTAGAGGATTTACCTTTCACGCTGACGCCGGACCCGCGATTTATCGTGTTCACGCCGAGCTATAACGAGGTTTTGGCGAGCCTGTATTACGGGCTGGAAAACGCCAAGGGCTTGATTGTTTTGACGGGCGAGGTCGGCACGGGAAAAACGACCGCGCTGCGGTGGATTCTGCGGCGGCTGGATTCTTCCGTTTTGGCGGCGTATGTCTTCAATCCGCGCCTTTCGATCGACGAGTTTTATCATCACGTCACGCAGATGCTCGGCATCAAGGACTGGTCGAATAAAGCCGAATTGCTGTCGCTGATGGGCAGAGTTTTGGAAGAGCGCCACCGAAGGGGCTTGCGCACCGTGCTGATCATCGACGAAGCGCACGAGCTGTCGGATTACGTTTTGGAAGAAATTCGCCTGTTGATGAATTTCGAATCGGACAACGCCAAGCATCTGCAAATCGTTTTGACCGGGCAGCCGGAATTGCGCGAAAAGCTGAACCAGCCGAATTTGCGCCAATTGAAACAGCGCGTCGCGCTCAGATGCAAGATTCACTCGCTGCCGAACGTCGACGAAACCGAGCGTTATATTACCGAGCGGCTGCTGATTGGCGGCTCCGAGCAGCCGAACGTTTTCACGCCCGGCGCGATAGATTTTATCTTTCAATGCTCGGAAGGCATTCCGCGCCAGATCAACAATCTGTGCGACAACGCGATGCTTGCCGGATATGCCGCCGGCGAACAAATCATCAGCCGCGCCGTGATCGAGGAAGTCGCCGATAATCTGGATTTGCTGCCGCGCCGCGAAAACCTGATTGGCGGCGGCGGTGGCGGCGAGCAAAGAATGGAAAACACGGGCGCGGCGCGCGTTTTGACCGACGAGGCGCGCGAAGAATTGTGGAATCAGAAATCGCGCGTCGAGCCTACTGCTGCTACTGCTGCGGCGGCGAAACCGAAAATGTTTCAAACGGAAGCCAAAGCGGTCAACGGCTCGATGAACGGCGCGGCGACCAACGGACATAAAAACGGGAAATACAAGCCGTTCGGTGATTTGGACGACGAAATCAATCTCGAAATCGGCGACACCGGCGGTTTTTATTAAATTCAAAATTCAGGATTTAAGTTTCAGGATTGGAAATACAAGCGTCAATCTGAAATCTCAAATACGGAATTCGGAATTTTGAATCAGAAATAATTGCGGAGTAATCGAATGAGCATCCTTAGAGCATTACAAAAAAAACAATCCGAGCAGCAGTTTGAAGAGCAGGGCGAAGTCCTGACTACTGCGAGCAACGTCGTGCCGTTTGAAAAAAACGCGACGGCGCGGCGCTCCAATACGCCGCCGGAATTGTTTTCCGGACAGGATTTAAAAATCGGTTTACCGAATCCAGCGTTCATTGAGCAGAACAACGATTCTTCAATTGGGATGGCACTCCCTAATGCGGGAACGGAATTTACTGCTGGGGCAACTTTGAACGCTGTCAGCTTGACGCGCTCTCCGGTCGAGACCGCGCTGCCTGACTTTGTCAGGTGGGCGGTCGAAGCCGAGCGCGTCGAGCCAAGACTTGTCGCCATCACGTCGCCGCATTCGACGTATTGCGAAGAATACCGCAGCCTGCGCACGCACGTTCTGCACAAAAGCCAGAAACAGAAATTGCAGTCAATCGTCGTCGCCAGCGTCAGCCCGTCGGAAGGGAAATCGGTGACGGCGCTGAATTTATCGTGGCTGCTGGCGCAGACCGACGGCGTCCGGGCGCTGCTTATCGACAGCGATTTGCGAATGCCGAGCTTAACGGATTATCTCGGCATCGAAACCGATAAAGGCTTGTCGGAAATCCTGGCGGGTAAAGCCGGCTTGAAAGATTCGATTATCAGATTAGAGCCTTCGGGATTGCATCTTTTGCCCGGCGGCGAAGCGCGCAACGATGTGGCGGAACTGATTTCGGGACCCAAATTCAAAGAAATCCTGCGCGAAGCCAAAGGGATGTTCGATTACGTTATCATCGACGCGCCGCCGCTCGGGATTTTCACCGACGCCAACGTTTTGATTAATCACGCCGACGGCGCTCTGCTCGTCGTGCGCGCCAACAAAACGCGCTACAGCATCGTCGACCGCGTGCTGGAAACGATTCCGCGCGAGCGTATGATGGGCGTCATTTTGAATCAATCGGAAGATGTTTTGGAGGAATCACACTACAACTACGGTTATTACGGGAAGAAAAAATGAGACGCGCCAGGAGAATGAGAAACGCGGCGAAAAAATCGAAATGCTGAAAGCTTGAATCAATTTCTCCGTGCCGCTGCTCAGTCGCCGCATCGCCACAAAACAATGAACGGAAATCGCTTCAGCCCTCGCACGATTGGACTTCTTCTCGCCGATGCCGCTATTATCTTCGGCGCGATAATCCTCGCTTTGTGTTTGCGGCTCGGCGTGGACGGCAGCGTTTACCAGCTCAACGAAAACAACGGCTGGCTGAAAGTGACGCTGGCAACCTGCGTTTGTCTGCTGGTTCTTTATTTTTACGACCTTTACGATTACACCGTGATGGGCAATCGCCGCGAATTGCTCCTGCGGATGATTCAGGCGCTCGGTATCGCGTGGGCGCTGCTGGCGCTGCTTTTCTATTTCGTGCCGCCGCTGATGATCGGGCGCGGAACTTCCGTCTATTCGGTCATCATCGTTTTGATTTTGCTGCTGGCGTGGCGCG
>DASVRL010000424.1:0-10215 GCA_036388635.1 Pyrinomonadaceae bacterium | reverse complement strand
ATGCTTTCGGCTTCGGCGAGCTTGTCCGAATCTCTCTCAATCAAAGACACGATTTTCATCAAAATATCGTGCCGCTGCTCGGCGCTCATTCGCGACCAGATCGGAAAAGCCTTTTTCGCCGCTTCGACCGCCGCGGCAACGTCCGTTTCGTCCGAATCGGGAATCAGCGAATAGACTTCGCCCGTCGCCGGACTGTAATTATCGAGATATTTACCCGAAACGGGAGCGGCGAGTTCGCCGCCGATGTAATTTTCTATTTTGAGCATTATGGAAAAGAATTATACTGCATTTCGGCGGTCTTTATTTAATCTTCCCGTATTTACGCAGGATGACCAGCGTTTTTTCAATCGGCAGGGCTTCGACCGTGCGTTTTTCGCGTCCGGTGACGGTCGCGGCGCGAAAAATCGAATTGTAAATCGCTTCTTCGGTCGCTTCGATGACCGCCAGAAAAAGCGGCGACATCGCGTCATTTGACAATAATTTGACGTTTCGCGGATTAGGGTCGGAAACTTTGATGCGAACCTCGGCGGCGGTCGAAAAAGCGATCGCGTAATCGCCGCTCCCGTTTGTTCCGGCGGCTCCCGTTCTGGCTAAACCCATCATCGAGCGAGCCGCCATTCGCTTTAACTGCCGCGCATCGACGGGCGCGTCCGTGGCAATCACAATGATGATTGAACCGTCAGCCAAATCGTTCGTATCGTTTTTTGTTTTGGAAGTTTGAGAATTGTTTTTTTGAGCCGCCTCGACCGCATCTTTTAAATAATATTTTCCTAATTCGACGCCGACCGGCGCGCCGTCAATCGTCAGAACTCCGCCGAAATTCGTCTGAACCAGAACGCCGACCGTGTAGCCGCCCAAAGACGCCGGAAGCTTTCTCGAAGACGTGCCGATGCCGCCTTTAAAACCGAAAGCGATTGTTCCCGTTCCCGCGCCGATTGAGCCTTCTTCGACTTTTCCCGCGCCCGCAGTTTTGATTGCCGCGAAAACATCTTCGCGGCTGATGTGACGACCGCGAATATCATTCAGAAAACCGTCGTTAGTTTCCGCCACCAGCGGATTAATGGACTGAACCGATTCATTGCCCGGCAAAGCCAGCATATAATCCAACAAAAAATCGCCGACGCGCGGAACGCTTAAAGTAGAAGTCAGCAGAATCGGAGTTTCGATTTCGCCAAGCTCATCGACCTGCGTCGAACCTGCCAGCTTCCCGAAACCGTTGCCGACGAAAACCGCGCCCGGAACTTTTTCCTGAAAGAGATTGCCGCCGTGCGGCAGAATAGCCGTCACGCCCGTGCGGACGTTTTCGCCGCGAATAACTGTCGTATGCCCGACGCTTAAGCCGGCAACATCGGTTATCGCGTTAAGATTTCCGGCGGGCAAAATGCCGATTTTCAGTCCCGTTTCGCGGGCGCGCGGTCTGGCTTCTTTGGGCATCGGTGTTTGAGCGAAAGTCGCCGTATAAATAACAAAAACCAGCGCGAGCGCCAAGAGTTTGCGAGCCGTTTTAATTAAAAAATTTGCAGCCATTTTTCCGTTGCGGCTTTCAAAAAGAAAAATTTCATTGCCGACAGAAAATGTTCCTTTTTGAGCCTCTTCAGCTATCTGCGAATGTGGAAATTTTCCGCGATAAACCATAATTGTATGGCAAATAAATATCATTCTTCTATGAAAAAACAGCTTTACGGATTTTTTGCAAAGCTGTTTTCCAAAAAAATAATTTACGCGTTTTCCTAGCTCTTTCTTTTAACAATCACCAAAGTAATATCGTCGCCGGCGGGCGCGGTTTGAGTGAACGACGAAAGCGCCGATTCGACTTTATCGCGCAAGCCAGCCGCCGACGCGCTCAGGTGTTTTTTGACGACTTCTTCCAGCCGCTCGACGCCGAATTCTTCGCCTTTCGTGTTGTTTGCCTCCGAAACGCCGTCCGAATAAATCACCAGCGCTTCGCCCTTTAAGAGCCGCGTCTGCCCGACATCGTATTGCGCCATCGGCATAATTCCGAGCGGGAATCCGCCCGAAGCGAGCTGTTCGACGCGCCCGTCGGCGTGGGCGATAAGCGGCGGATTGTGCCCGGCGTTGATGAAATACATATTGCCGGTCTCGGCGTCGAGTTCGGCGAGAAAAAGCGTGACGAAACGATTGGTCGGCGTGTTTTTCGCCAGGTATTGATTAACGGCGTTAATCGTTTCGAGCAGAGAAGAATTGGCGGCGACCTGCGCGTGCATCGCTGCGTGCAGGCTCGACATTAAAAGCGCGGCGGCGGTTCCTTTGCCGGAAACGTCGCCGAGCGCGACAAGAAGTTTCCCGTCGCAGCGCGGAATAAAATCGTAGTAATCGCCGCCGACCTCGTAACAGGAAAACGAAATTCCCTGCAATTCGTAGCCTTCGACAATCGGCGGCGACGACGGTTGGAGGCGCTGCTGAATCTCGCTCGCCAGCTTCAATTCGTGTTCCAGACGCTCGCGCTCAAATCTCTCTTCGGTCAGGCGCGCGTTTTCCACGCGAATCGAAGCGACCGAAGCCAGCGTCGTCAAAATATTCAGATGTTCTTCGGTAAAGCTCGTTTCATAGGTCGGCGAATCGGCGTAAATCAAGCCGAAAACTTCCGTGCCGACGCTCAGGGGAACGGCGAGAACCGAACGGATTCCGAGCAAAGCCATCGTCTGGCTCGCGTAGCGCGGGTCGTGCTGCGCGTCGGAAGTCAAAACGGATTTGCCGTTTTTCGTGACTTCTTCCATTACGGTGCGGCTGATGCGGACTTCCTGCAAAGCCTCGTCGCTGCCGCGCATTTTGGCGACCTCGATTTTTAATTTGTCGGGATTGTCATCGTCGCGCAGCATTATGACGCAGCGCTCCGCCGGCACGGCTTCGAAGACGAGTGAAGCGAGCATCTGCAAAGTTTCCTCGAAACTGGTCGAGCCGAGCAGCGCGATGCCGACTTTGCTGATTAATGTCAGCAGACCGTTGCGCGTCGAACCGCCGGGATGCGCTTCGAGAATTTCCGCCGTCGCGCTTTTCAGCGGCGAAAGCGCAATCGTCATCGCCGGATTCAGAGCCTGCGTGTTATCGGAAATCAGCGTCGCGCTTTTTTCCGGCGACGAGCGACCGTCCTGAAAGACGATGACCGTTTCGCCGATTTGAATTTCGCCGCCGGAGAGCATCGGCACGGGCATCGAAACCAGCGAGCCGTTGTAGCGCGTGCCGTTTGCCGAGCCTAAATCGTGAAGCCAGTAGCTGTCGCCTTCCTGCCGGATTTCCGCGTGCAGGCGCGAGGCAAACGGGTCGGGAATACAAATGTCGCTGCGCGCCGAACGTCCGATGGTCGTCCGCAGCCGCGCCAGACGGAATTTATCGTCCGGTCGGTCGGAATATTTTATGATAAGGTCGGGCATAACTTTAATTACGAATTACGAATTACGAATTACGAATTGAAAAAGCAACTTATTTTATAAGATAACTTCTTTCATTCGTAATTCGTAATTCGTAATTTTTAATTTCTAATCTTTCAAAACTTTCGGTTTTTTCTGACCGTAGACGACCACCGTTCCTGCGACCAAATCGTGCAGGGCGCGACCTTTCGCGCTAAAAACCGAAAATAAAAAACCGAGTCCGGCAGTCAAAACCGTGAGCGGATAACCGACCAGATGCCGGAGCAAAAGCTGGCTGAAACTTGCCGCCTGCCCGTCGTCTCGGATAATTCTCAAGCCGGTAAACATTTTTCCGATGCTTTGACCGCCGAGCATCGGGAAAATTATAAAATTCGTGACCGCCAGCAGAATCGCAATCAGCCAGCCGGCGCTGTTAAATGAGCTTTTAAAAAGCTTTGCGCCGTCGTCGCCGGAAAGGCGCGCGACCAGTAAGCCCAAAACGGGCAGGCTGACCAGAATTATGTAATCAATCAGCAAAGCGCCGCAGCGCAGCAAAAAAGGCGCTTTGACTCTGGCGGCATCGAAATTGACGATGACCT
Source organism: Pyrinomonadaceae bacterium (assembly GCA_036388635.1). Lineage (GTDB taxonomy): Bacteria > Acidobacteriota > Blastocatellia > Pyrinomonadales > Pyrinomonadaceae > JALZHR01. Next base: position 6,248 of record DASVRL010000424.1, on the reverse strand, counting down.
CTTCGGTTCTGGTTCGGACGCTCGGCGTCGTCGGCGTGACGGCTCTTTCTACATTTGCACTCATAAAATCATCGGTGGAAATTTTCCTGACAGTCGCAAATTCCTTTTTTTTGTTTTTTATCCAAGCACAAAGTGCAAAGTCGTATCGCCCAATTTCAGCTTGTCGCCGTGCGTTAAGGTGCGCGGCTGCTGCGGCAGAAGGCGCACCGGGTCGCTTTGTTTCGTCAGCAGAATCGTGCCGTTGGACGAGCCTAAATCCTCAATCAGAAACGTGTCGCCCTCGCGCCAGATGCGCGCGTGGCGACGCGAAATCTTAGTTTGCGGGTCGAACTTGGAAAGGTCAACTTCCGGGAAAATATTCGACATCGGGTCGCGTCTGCCGATCAGGCTCGTATCTTTTTCGAGATTGAAGGTCGGCGGCTCCAGTTCGCTGGTGTCAACTATAAACAGACGCGCCGTCAATCTGGGCGCGGCGGCGACAAAAACCGGCTTTTGCGCGGCGGCTTCGGCGAGCGGCTGTTTCGCACCGCAAAACGGGCAGAACATATCGGAGGCGACGATTTTCTGACCGCAGAAGCCGCAGAAAACCGGCTCGTTTTCCGCCGTGACGAGCTGTTTATCGCCCAGCCCGTAAGTCAATCTTCCGGCTTTCAGATTATCCAGATGCTTGATTAAAATATCGCGCATCTCGCCGGCGGAAACAAATCGCTTGTCGGCGTTGTATTCGACCGAGCGCATCAGAATCTGCTCCATCTGGTCGGAAAGCTGCGGATTTATCTGGCGCGGGCGCGGATTTTTGTGAAAATCGAAAATCAGCAGCGGATTATTCTGCGGGTCGGCGCCGGTCAGAAGATGAAACATCGTCGAGCCGAGCGAATAAATATCCGAGCGCGCTTCGACATTGCCGCTGAATAATTCCGGCGGCGCGTAGCCCATCGTGCCGACCGCCGTGACGCCTTTTTCTTCTTTGTTAACCCAGCGAGCGATGCCGAAATCAATCAGCATCACGCGCTTGCTGTTGCTGTCAATCATAATATTTGACGGCTTCAAATCGCGGTAAACAATCGGCGGCTGGCGATTGTGCAGGTAATCCAGAACGTCAGCGACCTGAATCGCCCATTCGGTGACGCTGGCTTCGTCAATCCTGCCTTCCGGCGACGAGCGCAGACGCGCCGCCAAATCGCCGCCCGAAATATATTTCATCACCAGATAGAATCTGCCTTCCTTCTCGTCGTAAAAATAATCGTAAATCGTCGGAATCGAAGAATGTTCCAGCGACGTGAGCAGCAAAGATTCGCGCTTGAAATCGTTGATGGCTTTTTCCTGCTGCGTTTCCTCGATGTAGGACTGCACCATTTCCTTGACGGCGCGCAGAACGCCGCCCAGGTTTTTGTCGCTGGCGAGATAAACCGCGCCCATTCCGCCGCCGCCGATTTTGCGGACGATTTCGTATCGACCGTTTAAAACCGTGCCTTCCGACAAGGTTTTAAGCTTGGCTTTTTTGCCGCCCGTGTCAATCGAATTGACGTTCGGGCTGGTGTTGGAGCGTCCTTCACGGTCATCCGCTTTTTCCGCATCCGACGCGGAAAGTTCGGGCGCTTTTTCGATTGGCTCGGAAATCTGAACCTCGTTTTTTTCCGCGACCGGTTCGGCAACCGGCGGAGTCGCGCCGCCGGCTCCGGCAAAATTCTGAGCTTGCTGTTCAAACGGCGGCAGCGGAAGCGGCTCGGAAATCAGCGTCGCCGGAAGGTCTTCTTCCGCTTCGACTTCGGCGAGCGGCACGGCAGGCGGCTTGATTTCGTTTCCGGATTCCGCCGGCGTGATTTCCTGTTGCGGCGCGGCGGTTTGATTTTCCGTCAACTGCGAAGCAATCGCTTCCTGCTGCGCGATATCGACGGGCGTGTATGGAATCGTCGAATCGAAATCCGGCGCGGGCGTCTGATTTTCGACGAGCAGCGGCGCGGATTCTGCGCCGGTAATTTCCCGGTCGCCCGGCTGCTCGACGGCGGTTTCGCTCGCCGCTGCCGGAACGACTCCGAAACTCGGCTCGTCAATTTTTTGAGCGGCTTCATTTTCCGCCGCGAAGGGATTAATTTCAGGTTGCTCGAAGGGCGCCGAGACGGACGTTTCTTCAGTTTGCCGCGCCGCCGATTTTTCGCCGCTGGAAAGATTCGATTCCAGCCCGGCGACGGCTTCATCGGTCTGAAAAGCTATATTTTCGGACGTGTCGGATTTGAGCAACGAATCGACCGAATGCACGCCGCTGTCGAATTCCTTCGGCATGGCGGGTAAGGAAATATCTTTAATGACGACTTCTTCTTCTTCGTCTTCTCTCAACGGCTCGATGGGGCTTTCGAAAGGCACATCAATCTGCGTCGCTTCAAACGGCAGAGCCGCGTCCGGCGTGGCTACGGTCGTCGTCGAAACGTCCGCCGCATCGTTTTGCTGCAGGGCGATGCCGCAGTATGGGCAATAAACATCATCTTTGGCGACTTCCGAGCCGCATTCGTGGCAATAGGACATTATTTTTTGTTAGCTAATTCAAATTATTGGTTTATGCGAAAACGTAAAAATGTTTTTCCGACGATAACTTCGTCGCCGTCGTTCAAAGGCTGTCGATTTCCGGGAATCAGACGCCGCCCGCGATTGATAAAAGTTCCGTTGGTCGAGCCTAAATCTTCCAGCAGATAGCGACCGTTTTCCTGAATAATGCGGGCGTGACGGCGCGAGACTTTGGCTTCCGGGTCGTGCGTATCCAAATCGACGTCCGGAAAAATTCCGTTGTCCGCGTCCCAGCGCCCGATGTTCGATTCCTCGCTCGTCAAACCGAACTCGGTGCCGACCGACGCGCCGCGCTCGATAATCAAAACGGCGTGGACGCCTGTGGCGGCATTTTCCTCGGTCGGCGTTAAAGCCGAATCGCTTTCCTCGACCTTCAATTCCTCGACCATTGCCGGAATACCGACCGACGTGACGTTTGCCGATTGAAAATTAGGCGGCGCGTAAGCCGTCAGCACGCTGTCGGAGTCGTGGTTTTGCCGCGCGCCCGTCAGCGCGGCGCCGCATTCATCACAAAATTGTGAACCCTCGAGATTTTCCGTCCCGCAAGTTGGGCATTTTATCATTTTTACACTACCTTGCGACCTGTTAGAAATGAACTTAATATGGCGATTGTATTTTAACTCGGAATTGGCAAATCGTAAATCATAAAATATGACCTTTGATTTTTGATTTTTGACCTTTGCCGGTTGAACCGTTTCAAACCGACGGATGAACCGTTTCAAAGGTCAAAGGTCAAAGGTCAAAAATCAAAGCTCGCGGTTCGTATTTTTATGAAACTCTTTTGCCGGAAAACTCGTACAGAGAACCAGACGCAACTGTAAAAATTTATTTGCGTAACTTAAACTGCTTTAAGAAACAAATCCCTTCAATAGTTAGAGGAATAAAAAGATGGCTTTGAGCCGAAAGAAGAAAATTATTATCGGCAGCGTTGCCGTGGTTTTGCTCGGAATTATCATTATCGGCAGTATTTTCGCCACGCGCAAGGATACGCCCGAAGTGACGGTCGTTAAAATCGAACAGCGCCGCGAATTGCGCTCGACCGTCACCGCCAGCGGCGAAGTGCGCCCGATTCAGTTTATCAACCTGACCAGCGAAGTGCAGGGACGCATCGAGGAAATTTACGTTAAGGAAGGCGACCAGGTGACGAAAGGTCAGCCGCTCGTCCGCCTCGACCCGAACCAGCTTCAGTCCAGCACCGACGCGCAACTCGCTTCCGTGCAGGCGGCGCAGACCGAGACGCAGGTTTCGCGCTCGCAGGTCGTCGCCGCGCAAAACCAGCTTTCGCAGGCGCAGCAGGGTTTAAACGCTTCGCACGCGTCGGTCGATACAGCTTTGCAACAGGTGGCGACGGCGAAGCAACAAGTTCTTAATGCCAGTCAACAGGTTGATACCGCCCAGACCGAAATTGACCGCGCCAGAAAGGATTTGGAAAGCGCGAATCGCGAGTTGAAACGCACCACGCAATTATTGGAAGCACAAGCGGCATCTCGGCTTCAATATGATACTGATAAAGACAAGGTCGATTTAGCACAAATTGCTCTGCGCAATGCTCTAACGCGATTGCAGACACAAAAAAATGCCGTTACTTTCGCCGAAAAACAGGTTAAAGAAGCCGAGGCTCGCGTGAATGAAGCCCGCGCCCGCGCCAATCAGCAAGTGGTCGCCGTCAAAGACGCGCGGCGCGGCGTCGATACGGCGAATTACAGTGCCGACGCCACCTCGAAACGCGCCGAGCAGCAAATGGCGATGCTGCGCGGACAACGCAGCCAGCGCGACAAAACTATGCAGAGCGCGCCGATTAACGGCGTGATTGCCGACATTCCTTCGAAAGTCGGAACTTTCGCCGTCGCTAATTTATCTTCGACGCCGCTTTTGACCATCGCCGATATGTCGACGATTAACGTCGAGGTCAAAGTCGACGAGACCGAAATCGACAAAGTCGAAGTCGGGCAAACCGCCAAAATCAAAGTCGATGCTTTCGGCGAAAAGGAAATTCTCGGCGAAGTCACGCAGAAAACGCCTCTGGCGCTCGGCAAATCGCAAACCAGCGGCGGGCTTTCGACCAACATTAACGTGCAGGAAGCAAAGGAATTCCGCGTCGTTATTCAATTGAAAGACGTGGCGGACGCCGTGCGCGAAGGCTTGCGTCCCGGAATGAGCGCGACCGCGACGATTACGACCAAGACGGTCGAAAACATCGTCACCGTGCCGCTGCAGGCGATTATAGAAAAACAGCCCGAAGCCGCGCCCGCGCCGACCGCTCAGGGCGATGCGCCCGCGTCGAACGAAAAACCGAAACCCGTCAAAGGCGTTTACGTGATGGACGGCAACAAAGTGAAATTCGTCGAAGTGACGACCGGCATTACGGGCGAATCCGACATTCAAATCACCAGCGGTCTTTCCGAAGGTCAGGAAGTGATAACGGGTCCGAGCCGCGTCCTGAAAACGCTGAAAGAAAACGACATAGTCAAGCGGCAAACTAAAAAAGAAGGCGATAACGCGAATAAATCGTAAAAAGCGGTTTTCGGTCTTCGGTCTTCGTTAAGAATAATGCTCGATGTTGAGCAAAAGAAATAGCGAAGACCGGAAACCGCCATAAAATATGGCTACAGAATTTCAAACCAACGGCAACGGCGAGACGACAGTTCCGGGCGCGCTGATTTCAATGCGAAACATCTGGCGCACGTATCAGATGGGCTCGGAAGAGCTGCACGCGCTGCGCGACGTTTCGTTCGACGTCGCGAAGGGCGAGTATCTCGCGATTATCGGACCTTCCGGTTCGGGAAAATCGACTTTGATGAATCTCATCGGCTGTCTCGATTCGCCGTCTCAGGGCAGTTATTGGATAAACGGTCATCTGGTTTCGGAGATGACCGACGACGAGCTTGCCCGTATTCGCAACAAGGAAATCGGCTTTGTTTTCCAGACGTTTAACCTTTTGCCGCGCGCGACCGCTCTGCACAATGTCGAGCTTCCGCTGATTTACGCCGGAATCGGCGCCAGCCAGCGACACGAGCGAGCGCAGTCGGCTCTGGCTTCGGTCGAGCTGGGCGACCGCGTCCTGCATCGCCCGAATGAGCTTTCCGGCGGGCAGCGCCAGCGCGTCGCCATCGCCCGCGCTCTGGTCAATCATCCTTCGATTCTGCTGGCGGACGAGCCGACCGGCGCGCTGGATTCGAAAACCAGCGTCGAGATTATGGCTTTGTTTGAAAAACTGCACGCCGAAGGCAACACGATTATCGTCGTCACGCACGAGCACGAAGTGGCGGAAAGAGCGCATCGCGTGCTCACCATCCGCGACGGGCAAATCGAAAGCGACGAGCGAATCAAATGATTGAAAATCTGCCGGGTTATGTTTCCGTCACTTTTATCCTGACGACATTTCTGACGGTCGGAATTTTTCTCTACGCCATCAAGCGCGGCGCGTTTACCTCGACCGCCACCAAATTTTTAAGCTTCCTGATTCCCTTCTGGCTTATTTTTCAAGCCACGCTCGGCATCGGCGGATTTTATTTAAATACGCAGATTATGCCGCCGCGCCTGATGCTGTTTGCGCTTTTTCCGGCTCTCGCCGCGATAATTCTGCTTTTCATTTTCGCTCGCAAAAATTTTATCGAGCGGCTTCCATTGCGGACTCTGACTTACCTGCACGTGATTCGGATTCCGGTCGAATTAGTTTTATTGTG
>DASVRL010000423.1:0-3346 GCA_036388635.1 Pyrinomonadaceae bacterium | reverse complement strand
CATCTAAACGGTCTTTAGCCCTTAAATTTGTAAAACTTTCATGTGAGGTGAATTACCTTCCATATTGACAATCTCTAAGGCGCGGGCGCGGTGTTTAGTATCTGCTTCGTTTCTCAATAAGATATCGGGCGGTCATCAAGTTAGGTCAGACGTCTAACAAGCCGCTGCCAAGCGTTTTTATGCGCTAAAAAAGCAGGAACAATGAAGAGTCCCGGACGATTTGCCGGTTGTCAAATTAATGACGGCTGTGGTTAAAACCACACAAACTATGAGATTTATTGTCCGCTATCTGTTCCGCGTCCTGGGCTTTGTGTTTTAGGCGGTTTATACCGACCGCGACTTCGTTTGCAAACCCAGGTGATTTATTATTTTCTGAAAATAAACTGCAAAATCTCAATAATAATTTTAAATTTATGTATAAAAAATCGCTTGATTTCATCATTATTCTCGCCTTTTTTCTCCTGACTGGAGTCTCTGCACCCGCCGCAGACGGAGATGTCGATCCGCTGTTTCTGACCGGCAGCAGTTACGACGACGACGTTCTGGATGTCGCGTTGCAACCCAACGGAAAACTGATTATCGCCGGTGAATTCACCTCGATTGTCGGCGCACCGTTCCGGCGGATCGCGCGGCTGGAAAATAACGGAAATCTGGACTTGTCTTTCAACCTGGGCGGCGCGGGGGCAAACGGCATCGTCCGCGAAGTTACTTTGCTGCCGGATGGGAAGATTTTGATCGGAGGGGATTTCACGAATTATAACGGTGTCGCCGTCAACCGTATCGCGCGTCTCTACCCGGACGGCACGCTGGACGCCACTTTCAATCCGGGCGGTGCGGGCGCGAACTTCAGCGTTAACCGGATAATTCTACAACCCGACAACCAGCTTCTGATAAGCGGCGGATTTTCCTATTTTAACGGCGTCGGTCGGAGCGCTGTCGCTCGTTTGTCCTACGACGGGATGCCTGATCCGACCTTTACGCCGACCGGCATTCTTACGCATACCAGTCCGGTCAGCGCGCTGGCTTTACAGACCGACGGACGAATCATCATCGGCGGCGGCTTTTTTAATAGCGAAACCGGTGCGAATAATAATATCGCGCGACTGAATGCGGATGGCAGCCTGGACACCGCCTTTCAATCTCGGACGGGCAACGCCCTTTCCACTCCCGTCCTTTCGATTTATGTGCGACCTGACGGGAAAATATTGATCGGCGGCAACTTTAGCTCGGTTAACGGCATAGCCAGAACAAGCCTCGCGCTGCTGGAAATAGACGGTTCGCTCAACAACGCTTTTAACCCGACCGGCATTGCCTCAGTTTATAAATTCGACGTACAAAGCGACGGCAAAATAGTTTTAGCTGGCAGATTTCCTCGCCCGCAAGGGCTTGATTGGGCGTTGATGCGCATCAACGCCGACGGCAGTGCCGACGGCTCGTTTGAGAAAAACGAGCTGGGCACGGTCTACTCTTTCGCCATCGCGCCGGACGGCAAAATATACGCCGGAGGCGCAATGAATCAAACCCCGCCGATCGTCGGCGCCGCCGGCGCCACCGGCGCCAAAAGATTTAACGCCGACGGGACGCGGGACATTTCTTATTTCACCGGCACCGGCGCGGCGAGCGGGGCTTTCACGACTCTGGTCTTACAGGATAATGGCAAGATAATCATTTTGGATGGTTTAGTTAAAAGACTCAATCCTGACGGGACGCGTGATATTGCTTTCAATGCGACGATCGGAGGTGCCGCTGCCGCTTCATCACCCCTTGACGGAAAAGTATTGGTCGGAGGTGTCGGCACGACCGCAGGGGGAGTTTACCGTATCCATAAACTCAACCACGACGGCTCGATCGACTTGTCTTTTGTCGCCGAGACGGGCAGTTCGCTGGCTACCGGCGTATCTAACGTCAATGACCTGGCAAGCCAGCCCGACGGGAAAGTCATCGTCGTCGGCAGTTTTGAAACGGTCAACGGCGTCGCCCGTAAAAGCCTTGTTCGTCTGAACCCGGACGGTTCGGTCGATAGCTCCTTCACGCCTAATCTCGTTTTTATGGAAGCGTCTTTCCGGGCGGTCACACTTCAACCGGACGGGAAAATTCTTCTGGCTGGTCGCGTCGTCACCGTCTCGGGAGCGACCGTCAACGCGATTTTCAGGCTCAATCCGAACGGGACGGCGGACGGAACGTTTGCCGTCAGCCAGACCGATAACACGATTGCCGACATAGTTCCGCAAAATGACGGAAAGGTTTTGGTTTGCGGTTATTTTAATACTGTTAACGGCGCGACCCGCAAATCCATCGCGCGGTTTAACGCCGACGGTTCGCTGGACGCTTCGTTCAATCCCGTAATGTTTACCGGCAGTCCTAATTACGTCACGGCTGTCCTGCCGCTGCCTTCGGGTAAAATTCTGATCGGAGGCGAATTTTTTAGCGTTAATGGAATCGCCCGCACGGCGATCGCTCGCCTTAACACGGATGGAAGTCTTGACCCAACAATCACGACATCAGTCAGCGGATCGAATTTTCCGCGTCTCTACGGCTTGGCGCGGCAGCCTGACGGTAAAGTTTTAATCAGCGGAGATTTCAGATCCGTCAACGGCTTGTCCAGAAATAATGTCGCCAGGCTGTTATTTAACACGCGAAAATCCCCGTTCGACTATGACGGTGACGGTCGGGCGGATTTGTCTGTTTTCCGCCCTTCTGCGGGAAGCTGGTATATCTCGAACAGCTCGAATAATGCATTTACTGCGACACAGTTCGGCGCTTCCGGCGATTTAATCGCTCCGGCGGATTTTGACGGCGACGGACGAACAGACATTAATGTCTTTCGCCCGTCTGACGGTGGCTGGTATCGGTTGAATTCCTCAAACAACACTTTCAGTCCGGCACAATTCGGGACGAATGGAGATTTGCCCGTCCCCGGAGACTTTGACGGTGACGGGAAAGCTGATTTGACAGTTTATCGACCGAGCGCAGGCAGTTGGTTTCGCGTTAACAGCTCGAACAATCAGTTTGTTGCCGTGCAGTTCGGGATAACCGAGGACAAGCCCTTAGTCGGAGACTTTGACGGCGATGGTAAGTCAGATTTAACGGTTTTCCGCCCGTCAAACGGAACGTGGTATCGAATCAGCTCGGCGAGCGATACCTTCTCTCCAAATCAATTCGGTGCGCCCGGAGATTTGCCGGTGCCGGCGGACTACGATGGCGATGGAAAAACCGATTTAGCGGTTTATCGTCCGTCGGTTGGCGACTGGTATATCATCTACAGCAGTAACGGTTCATTTACCGGACTTCGTTTCGGGATTTCGGAAGACAAACCCGCTCCAGCAGATTTTGACGGAGACGGAAA